>CALLSU010000082.1:0-1920 GCA_938011935.1 uncultured Collinsella sp. | reverse complement strand
CGACCGCCCAGTATATATTTTCTACAGAGATTAAGCATCAGCCTCATTTTGCCCCGCACCCCGTTTTGCCGTATTCATCATCTGGGAGAGCAGCATTTTTTGCTCGGCATCATACCGGAAGGAAACGCAACGTTTCCCCTCACCGTTTAAGGCGTGGTTGGGGCACCCTCCCATGCACATGGGAAAAGCAAAGCACTCTTGGCATTCCGGGTCATCCGGCTCATATGCCATCCAGTTAATCATGTTCTTGCTCAACATTGGCGGCTCGAAAATAGTTCCGACCCTCCGCTCCTTCATTCCAATGTCATCCCAGCACTTATACAAATCTCCGACGGGATCAACCACGTACGAGTTGATTCCAACGGCGCAACATATCCCGAAATTCGTCCCACCAAAAGGTTGAACTTTGAAGCCCCGCGCAATTGCCCTTTTATAAAACTCAGTCTCCTCATACGAGAACTCTTTTACAGTAAAGCAGTGGCTGTCGTTCGCACATACCTGATTGATATCGTCAACAGGGGCTAAATAGAAGTGAACCTTATTCATCAGGCCATTTAGCTCGAGATAATCCAATAGCTCTTGAGCGGCCTCGATGTTGGTCTTGTCGACGTTGCTCCTTATCGAAATATCGATGATGTCGGCACACTCTTTGACGTTCTTGAGAATACGTTCGTATGTAGGGCTTCCGTCGTGAAGAATCCTTCTCGAATCGTGATCCGACTTCGATCCATCTATAGTCACTTGCGCGCTCGTCACACCACATGCCGCGAGCCTCCTTGCAACATCAGGCGTCAGCAGATAGCCATTTGTCACTATCGATGCGGAATATTCACACGTTGGCCCCACGACATCTTTCAGATCCGACGTAATCCGTTCGATCATCTTCATTCCGAGCAGAGGCTCGCCGCCGTACCATCCAACTGAGAGACTTGCGATACCAGGATAGTAATCTTTCACGAACTTGGAGAGCTGTGTCAAAACCTCCTCGCCCATCGTCGTGTACGCCTGTCCCTTTTCATAGCAGTAGGGACAGCAAAAGTTGCAAGCCATCGTTGGCGCAATGGTAAGGGACAGAGCAGTATTCGCAAAGCGCGCGGCGCGACTTTGCAACCTGATCTCCCCAAGCTCGTCCCTCTCCTCATTGACTAGGATGCCTCCCCTTATCAGCTCCGCGACAAGATCATCGGCATCCCGAACGTCCCCTTCTTGAATCCTTTTGAATTTCTGCGCGTATTCCGGATTTAACGACAGGATGCCGCCGGTTCGCGCATTCATGATAAGAAGACTTCCGTTATGTTCATGCACCACATTAAATTGCGACAGTTTCACTTCGCACCATCTCCATTTCCAATCAAATCCATATCGACCCTCAGACGCTGCGCATACGCCAGCGCACTACCTTCTTCGATAAAAACTGCACGAAAGCAGCAATAGACATGCGAGCGACACGATGACCGCATGGCCGCATGCAGCCATCAGGACCGTCCCGCCGGCAGCCCCGCACGCCCTCATCCAATAAGCCATGTGAACCGGGGGTAAAACGGTTGGGAAACTCATCGCGATAACAAGGCCCGCGAACGTTGCGACCAGCAAGGCTCCCGACACAAGAGATCTGATCCTGAACACCTCATATGCAACCGCAACCATCAGCGTATAAGCGGCGTCTATAACGATATTCGACAGGAGTGCCGAGGTCACATTACCAACCGTAAGGCTGTCTAGACCGCTTCCGGAGCACACGGCAAAGACCGCAGCGACACCGAGAGTAAACACGATGTAGGGGCACAGCGTATACACTTCGCAAGCCAATGTCTTTGCCGCAAACAGCTGCCAGCTGCGGAAGCCCCGAGCAATCGAAACTCCCCTTGCCGACACGCTCGTCGCATCACCGAATAGCGTCCCCGCCACAACAACAGAGAC
>CALLSU010000081.1:0-31402 GCA_938011935.1 uncultured Collinsella sp. | reverse complement strand
TTAACCGCCCCGCCCGGCAGGCGAGCTGCGGGAACATGCTTCCGTCCAAGAAATATCGTGCAAAAGGAATTCTGGCTGAATTATTGTTCGCGTGGGTGATTCAGTCGATGAGGGCTATTTATGCCCTGTCGGGGACTAAGGAGTGTCCCGGGGTGCCGGCAGGAAAGGAACGTCCCCGAGTGCCGGGTGGTATGAAAAAAGGCGAGGACCCGTAGGGAGTCCTCGCCTTTGTTACAGGGGGCGATGTTATTCGCGTACTGCGGAATTAGACCAGGCGGGCGTTGATCGTCTTGGCGATCTCGGCGGCGTCGGTGGAACCCTTGACGGTGGCACGGAAGTCCTCGTCCATGAGCGCCTCAGCGACCTTGGACAGGATCTTGAGGTGCGTGGTGCCAGCCTGTGCACCCGGGATGAGCAGCGCGATGGCCACGTTGACGGGAGCGCCGTCCATGGTGTCCCAACCGGTCACGCCAGACTCATCCTTGACGACGATGACGGCAGCCTCGGTAATGGCGTCGGACTTGGCATGCGGGATGGCGAAGCCCTCCATCATGCCCGTGGTGCCCTCGGCCTCGCGGGCCAGGAAGGCGTTCATCACGGCGTCGGCGTCGTTGGCGATACCGGCCTTGACAGCCTGGTTGGAAACAAAGCTCAGAGCCTCGTCACGAGAAGCGAAGTCCTCGGCGACAAATACGTTCTCGACCTTCACGAAGTCGGCAGCCTCGGACTTGGGAGCCTCGACGGCAGCGGCCTTGGGGGCCTCAACCGGCTTGGCTGCAGGAGCGGCCTTCTGATTCTTCTCGAAGTCGTACTTCTTGAAGGCCACGAACAGGATACCGCCGACCACAGCGCCGATGAGGATCGCGAGGACCCACAGCGGACCGTTCTCGACAACGGGCAGGACCAGGAAGCCGCCGTGGGGCGCCGGATCGTGAACGTTGAACATAATGGTCAGGATCGAGGCGATGGAGGAGCCAAGCATCATGATGGGCATGACGGGCCAGATGTTCTTGGTCATGAACGGAATGGCGCCCTCGGTGATGTGGGTGCAACCAAGGATGAGGTTGACGATACCGGCGTCATGATCCTCCTGGCTGAAGTACTTCTTGCCGACGACGACGGCGAAGGTGGTGATCAGCGGCGGAACGATGCAGGCGGCGGAGACGGCAGCCATGAAGTTGGTGCCGAAGTTGTAGGTATCGGTGCCAACGCCGGCAGCCAGTGCCTCGGTGAGCATAGCGGTACCGGTGACGTAAGCAGCCTTGTTGACCGGGCCGCCCATGTCAACGGCGCACATGCAGCCGATGGCAAGGCCCAGGACAATGGCGCCAGAGGCAGACAGACCCTTGAGGAAGTCCATCATGGCGGTGTTGATGGCAGCCATGGGGCCGGAGATGCCGAGCATGACCAGGCCGACGATAGCGGTCGAGAACAGCGGGTACAGGAAGATAGCCTTGAGGCCGTCCAGATTCTTGGGCAGCTTGGAGAAGACCTTCTCGAGCAGCAGGATGACATAGCCAGCGAGGAAGCCGCCGACGATGCCGCCCAGGAAACCGAAGCCCACGCCGGCGCCGCCGGCGTCGATCATACCGGTCTCGGCGTTAACGGGCAGACCCTGGATGGCGATCATACCGGCAACAAAGCCGGGGACGAGTGCCGGGCGCTTGCCGATAGACTCGGCGATGTAGGCGGAAAGCACGGGAACCATAAGGTTCATGGCGATGCCGCCGATGATCTTGAGCATCGCAGCAAAGCTGTTGTAGTCAGACGCCGTCGAATCGAAGGACGTGATGCCCCACAGGAACGAAACGGCGGTCAGGACACCACCGGCGACGACGAAGACCAGCATGTGGCTGACGCCGTTCATGAGGTGCTTGTAGATGATGTGGCCGATGGACTCCTTCTCCTCGACCTCATCCTCGACATCGGCAGCAGCCGCAACCGAGTCGTCACCCTTGGCGGCGAGCGCGCGGTCGATCAGCTTACCGGCTGCCTCAACGGACAGGGCCTTGGAAACACCAACGGAAACCATGCGCTTGCCGGCGAAACGCTCCGCCTGGACATCCTTATCGGCTGCGACGACGACGGCCTTGGCACCGGCGATCTCGCTCTTGGTGAGCTCGTTCTCGACACCGACCTGGCCATGGGTCTCGACCTTAATGGTCAGACCTCGCTCGGCAGCTGCCTTCTCCAGCGCCTCCTTCGCCATGAAGGTGTGCGCAATGCCGGTCGGGCAACCGGTGGCGGCGATGATGTCAAACTTAGCCATGTGTCCCTCCTTTTTAAGTTTTGCGCCCGCAGGCGCTCCCCTACACGCGCGTCCTTGCGCGCTTTTCCACAACTGAAAGATACCAACCTACCGTCCGCGTGAGAAGAGACAAGGCGCAATTCTCCGGTGAAAGGTTCTTTCATAACCGTAAACGGTAGGTGAAAGTTTACCATCAACACTTGAAACGGCAAGGTGTATCTTGTAATTGAAAATCCCCCTATACTATGACATTACAAAACGAGTCCGATTTTCATGCCAACCAGGAGCCATCCATGACCGATAGTAGCAAGAGCGCACTTTCCCTCATTAGTACCCATCAGGGATACAGCGAGTCCGAGCAGCGTATTGTCGACTATATATTGGAGCACCAGTCCGAGGCGCCACGCCTCACGGCGGCTCAGCTCTCGCGCGCCGCCGCCACGTCCGAGGCGACCGTTTCGCGCTTCTGCCGCAAGCTGGGCTTTGGCAGCTTCCGCAGCTTTCAGTTTTCGCTGGCACGCGACTTAGAGAGTCAGCGCAACGAGGGCCTGACCGACGAGGTCTCGCTCGACAACATGGAGCAGAGCCTTAAGAATATCTTGGCTGCCAAGGTTAGCGAGCTTAACGCGACCATCGACGGGATTGACCACGAAACGCTAACGGCCGTTGTGCACGCGTTAAAGAATGCGGGCGTTATTGAGTTTGCGGCTGTGGGCAATACGAACGCGGTCGCGCTCGATGCGACGTTTAAGTTTTCGCAGCTGGGCCTGCGCTGCATGGCGAGCACCATTAGCGAGACATCAATCGGCTTTGCGCTCACGTTGCGCCCGGGTGACGTCATCGTGCTCATCTCAAACTCCGGCAAGTCGCGCCGACTGAATCGCATGGCAAAAGCGGCTCGCGACTGCGGTGCCACCGTAGTCGTCATCAGCAGCGACAGCAAGTCTCCACTCGCGCGCCTGGCAGACTACACTTTTAATACCGTCAACCATGAAGCGCTGCTGACGACGGGTGACTTTGCGTTCTCCAAGATCAGCGCCACGATGATCATCGAAGTCATCTACAACTTCCTGCTGCCCGAAATCGAGGACGCCCGAGAGCACATCAGCTACTACGAGGAGCTCATCCAACCGGATAAGGTCGTAGAGTAAAACGCGAAGTGGGACAAAATTTCAGTCTATTTTGTCCCACCAACACCGCTGATACGACTTAGCCTCGAGCTTCTTCGAGCATCTGCTTTGCGTGGGCCAAGCTTGCCTCCGACTGATCACCGCTCAACATTCGGGCGATTTCGGCGGTACGCGCTTCGCCGGTTACCTCGTCCAGATGCGTCTGAGGAACATCGCCCAATTCCTTGCTGACAACATAATGCTTGTCGGCCATGACGGCGACCTGCGCCAAGTGGGTTACGACAATCACCTGATGCGTAGCGGAGAGATCTGCCAGCACGCCCGCGAGTGCACGCGCCGTGGAGCCGCCGACACCGGCATCGACCTCGTCAAATACCAGTGTGTCGACGCCGTCCGCATTACCCAAGACCACCTTGCTCGCCAGCATAACGCGGCTGAGCTCGCCGCCCGACGCAATGCGGCGCAGGGGTCGCGGCGTCAAGCCGGCACCGCTGCGATACAAAAGCTCGTAGCTCGAAGGACCCGCCGGCGTCCACTCGGCGCGCGGAAGATCACGCGACTCCCAAACGAGCTCGGCGGCGCCCATCTCCAAGCGCGCCATCTGGCGGCCGACCTCGTGGCAGAAGCGCGGGGCCGCCGTATTGCGAGCACGCTTAAGTGCCTTGGCAGCAGCGAACAGCTCGCGCTCGGCGCTCCCGAGTGCCTCACGCGCCTTTTTGATCTGTTCATCGCCATCATCGACCAGGGACAGCAGCTCTTGCGAGCGATTGCGCATGGCAAAAACATCGTCCATGGTGGGACCCCACTGACGCAGCAGGCCCTTGAGGTCGGAATACCGCTCGCGCATGCGAGCGAGCTCGCGAGGATCAAAGGCAACCCCATCACGATAAGAACGCAGCTCGTTGGCGCAATCCTCAAGCGAAATGCAGGCATCCGAAAGGGCATCGGCAATGTCGCCCAGTTTGCGATCGACGGTAGCCATACGGGAAAGCTCTGCAACGGCGCTGTTCACGGCATCGAGCGCTCCCCCTTCGGCGGCAAGCGATGCATGGGCATCGTTAGCCGTGGCAACCAGTACCTCGGCATGTTCGGAGCGCGGCAGCAGTTCCTCGAGTTCCTCATACTCGCCCGGCTTGGGGTCGACCTCGGCGATGCGCTCGAGGGCGAAACGCGCTTCCTCGACGCGACTCCCCTGCGCGCGTGAGGCTTCCTCCACACGGCGAAGCTCCTTGGCGGCGACACGCGAAGCCTTAAAACAGGCGCGATACTTCTCGAGCGCCTCAAGCGCTGCGCGCCCAGCCCAGGCATCGACCATGGCAACGTGATGCGCCGGATCGAGGAGGCGCTGGTGCTCGTGCTGACCGCAAAGATCCATCATCACGCCGACGCGCTCGGAAAGCTCGCGCACGCTGGCGATGCGGCCGTCAATCTTGACGCGGCTGCGACCCTCGGCAGAAAGGCTGCGCTGCACGGTAAAGCCCTCCGTGTCGTGCGGGCCGTCGAACAAGCGCGCCTCGACGCTCGCCAGCGCCTCTCCCTCGCGCACGGTCGACGAATCTGCACGCTCGCCCAAAATGAGCTTGAGCGCCGAGAGCAGCGCGGTCTTGCCGGCACCGGTCTCGCCAGTCAAAACCGTTAGGCCCGCACTCGGCACCAGCGTCGCCTCGCGAATGAGTGCAATGTTGGAAACCTGCAGCTCATCGATCATGACGCACTCCGTAGAACACGCGGCTCACGGAGTTATAGAAGCTCTCGGGACCGTAATCGAGAAGCAGCACGTCGCCGGGACCACGGCGCACGGCCACGCTCTCGACCGTGCCATCGCAGGTAATAAACTGTCCGTCGATGGCAATCGCCGGCACGCTCGGGCGATCATCGGACATAAAGATCTCGACGACATCACTCGGCGAGGTCAAAAAAGCGCGAGCCTGAATGGTATGCGGGGCGATGGGCACACAGACCATACCCGTGTAATCGGGGCTGACAATGGGACCGCCGGCGGAAAGCGCGTAGCCGGTGGAGCCGGTCGCCGTCGAAACGACGACACCGTCGCCGCGAAGGCGATCGATATGGTGGCCCGACACCGTGATGTCAAATTCAACCATATCGGACAGGGGACCGCGCGTAAGTGCCATATCGTTGAGGGCAAACGTGCGCACAACATCCTTCGTGCCGTCTTCGCGCACCGAAACGATATCGGCGGCGATGGTGGCGCGGCGGCTCACGTGGAGCTCGCCGGACAGGGCATCGCTCACAACCTGCAAAATATCGCGCTCCTCGGGACTCGCGGCCGTCAAAAAGCCCAAATGACCATAGGAAAGACCCAAAATGGGAATCTCGCGATAGTTGAGGATGCGGGCAGCGCGCAGCAGCGTTCCGTCGCCGCCGAGCGTAATGACCAGGTCGGCATCGTCAACATCGGGCGCGCTTTGGATCTTGGAGCGCTGGTCGGCAGCCCATGCCACCTCATAACCCTGGCGCGAAAGCCAAAGCTCGAGCATCAGGCCGCTCTCGACCGCCTCTTGCTTATAGTAATTGGGAACCAGAAAGACCTTCATAGCGTTGCAGCTTTCTCGCTCAAAGCCGATACCTGGGATTGCAGCTCATCGTCGGCGCGCTCCCCGGGGACAAACCTTGTGCCGTACAAGAAAAACTCAACGTTGCCCTTAGCGCCATGGATGGGCGACACGCACACGTCAAGCGGGAACAGGCCCTTGGCGGCAAAGAGCTCAATAGCCGCCACGAGCGTATCGCGGCGGACGGTGGGGTCGGTCACGATACCGCCCTCGTCCACCAGCGCAGCCGGCGCCTCAAACTGGGGCTTTACGAGCGTGCAAAACGAACCCGAAGGCTTCAGGCACGCCAGCACGGCGTCGATGATATTCGCGATGCTGGTAAACGACACATCACAAACGGCCAGGTCGATGGCGCCGGCATAACCAAGCTCAGGCAGCTGCGTCACGTTTGTGCGCTCATGCAGCGTCACGCGATCGTCCTGACGCAACGACCAATCAAACTGGGCACGGCCCACGTCCACCGAGACAACGGTCGCAGCTCCGCGCTTGAGCAGGCAATCGGTAAAGCCGCCGGTAGAGCAGCCCACATCCAGACAGGCAAGGCCCGTCGGATTGATGCCAAACGCATCGAGCGCACCTTCGAGCTTAAGGCCGCCGCGGCCAACATAGGGAATGCGCCCCTTCACGTGCAGCGGCAGGCCCGGGGTCACCTTAAGACCGGGAGAGGTCAAGCGCTCGCCGCCACTCGAGACCAAGCCGGCCATAAGAGTGCGAAGGGCATCCGCGCGATCGGCGCAGATGCCCTGTGAAATCAGTTCGTCATCGAGACGCACGCGTTTCATGAATGCCATCAACCATTCGTATCCGGAGATGCGGCCTAGCTATCCTAGGATTCGTTTGCCGCATCCTCATCGTATTCCTGCTCGAGTTTATCGGCCTCACGCGGCGTCAACTCGAACTTATCGACCATATCGACCGCTCGGGAGCCAAGCTCAATCGCCTCGTCAAACAGATCGAGTGAACGCTCCAAGGACGTATCCTTGGAGCGAACGGTAGCGATGATCTGATCCAGACGGTCCGAGATCTCGTCAAAGTTGCGGACGGAACCCTCTGGCATGGCTACTCCTCGACGGAGTCGATGTCAGCCTCGGCGGCGTCCGCATCAGCGGCAAGTACACCGGCGGCAGCCTGAGCGGCAGCGACCTTGGCGGCAGCCTCGGCAGCCTGGGCCTCCTCGCGAGCGCGATCCTCGGCCAGCAGCTCCTGGTACAGGTCCTCACCCGGCAGCTCCTCGCTGCGAGCGATCTTGCCCAGCACGCCGTTGACGAAGGACGCGGACTGGTCGGTGCCATAGGCCTTGGCAAGCTCAACGGCCTCGTTGATTACGATGGCGTCCGAGACCTCTTCGTCGGTAAGGAAGCGCATCTCGTAGACGGCGATACGCAGCAGATTGCGGTCGGCGCCGGGCATGCGCATAAGATCCCAGTTCTTGGCGACGGCGCGCAGGGCACAGTCGATGCGATCGATATGCTCGTAGGCACCGCGGCACAGCTCCAGCGCATAGGGGTCGAGGGGGCCCTTCGAGATCAGGAAATCGCCCTCGAGGACGCGCTCGAGCGGGCTGTCCGTGGCCTCGGCCTGAAACAGCAGCTGCAGCGCCTGACTGCGGGCAAGCGTACGCCCGCGATAAACCTTAAGGCTCAAAGGTTACTCCTTGGGGAAAACGAGGCCGTCGATGCAAACGTCAACGCGCTCGACCTCAACGCCCACCTGGGCATCGATGGCAGCGACCACGGCAGCGCGAACGGCCTCGGCGAGTTTCTTGAACGGATAGCCAAAGAACACCACGACACGCACGGTGAGTGCGAGCTTGTCGCCGACGACCTCGGCCTCGACCGCCGGCTCGGAAGCCGGGGCCTTGGACGAGAGCATCATGGAGACAAGGTTGGTGGCAAGGTCCTTGACGCCAACGGAGGCGATGCCCTCGACATCCGTGACGGCGCGCGAGACGATGGCGGTCAGAACATCGGGCGAAATGCCGATGCCGTCAATCTTGATTTCCTGGGGCATGAGTCCTCCTAGAAGAGTTGGTTGCTAGACGCGGGAGACGAACTTGCCGTCGCGGGTGTCAACCTTGATGACCTCGCCCTCGTTGAGGTACATGGGGACCTGGATGACAGCGCCGGTGTCGATCGTGGCCGGCTTGGTGGAACCCTGGACGGTGTCGCCCTTAAAGCCCGGATCGGTCTGGACGATGGTGGTCTCGATGAACATCGGCGGAGTCACGCCCATGAGCTCATCGTCGGCGAAGAGCAGCTGGCAGATGTCGTTTTCGCGCAGCCACTTGGAGTTCTCGCCCACCATGTCCTCGGGAACGGGAACCTGCTCATAGGACTCATTGTCCATGAAGATGTAGTCGGTGCCATCGTTGTAGAGGTACTGGAACTCACGGGTGGTAAGCATGACGCTCTCGAACTTAGTGCCGGCGTTGCAGGTGTTCTCGACGACGCGGCCGCTCTTGATGTCGCGGGTCTTGTAGCGCACAAACGCGCCGCCCTTGCCCGGCTTGACGTGCTGGAACTCGACGATGGTATAAACCTTGTCCTTAATACGGAGACCGAGGCCGTTCTTGAAGTCGGCGGTAGAAATGGTAGGCATAGCGACCTTTCTTCTTATGGGCAGAACGCACAAGCGTCCAAATTACATACGACCGAAATTATACACTTGCAGACGGCGCCTGCAGCGAGCGCATAAAAAGAGAACGCGGGGCGCCCGAATCGATCCGGACGCCCCGCCCAAAAATCTATCGAAGAGGGCTAGCAGTCGATAACGTGAAGGTCATGCGGTATCTTGGTGAAGGGCTCGTAGCCGTTCTCGGTGACCACGCCGTAGTCCTCCAGGCGCACGCCACCCACACCGGGCAGGTACACGCCGGGCTCCATGGTGATAACCGAGCCGACCTCGATGATATTCTTGCTGCGGTTGAAGTTGGGCAGCTCGTGGATGTCAATGCCCACGCCGTGGCCAAGACCATGGTTGTAGTAATCACCATAACCGGCATCGCCAATGATCTTCTTGGAAAGCTTGAAGATGTCGTTGCCCTCGACGCCCGGATGAATGGCGGCAACGCACTCCTCGTGCGTACGGCGCACGAGCGCGTACAGGTCGAGCTGCTCCTGGGTAGGCTCGCCCATCACGACGGTGCGCGTCATGTCAGAACGATAATCGCAGTAGCCCGCGCCGTAATCCATGAGGACGAAGTCGCCCTTCTCGATCACGCGGTCGCTCGGGACGGCATGCGGGTTGGCGGTATTGGGGCCGCTCGCCACGATGGAGCCGAAGGCCAGGCTATCGGCACCGTTAGCGAACATAAAGTTCTCGAGCTCGTTGCGGACCTGCTTCTCGGTCATACCGGGCATAATATAGCCGAGCATGTGCTGGAAGGCGGCGTCGGTAATCGACTGCGCATGGCGCATGAGCTCGATCTCCTCGGCGTCCTTGATGGCGCGCATCTTGCGAATGTCGTCATGCATCAGCGGCAGCATGCAGGCAACGGAGCGGTCCTCCAGGCCACGCTGGATACCCTGGTAGAAGTTGATCTGCATGTCGTCCTCGACAGCGCAGACACGGCACTTGTTAGCCGCGATCTTGCCGGCGACCCAACCGGGGATGGTGCCTTCGTCCATGTCGTAGACCCAGGGGCTGCCGGCAGGCGTGTTCTCCTCAAAGCTGTTGAGGTAGCGTGAGTCGGTATGGAACAGGCACTGGTCGGCCGTAATAAATGCAGCGTGCGGGAACTCGAAGGTGTAGTCGAAGACGCCCTTCACGCCCGTGAGCCAACGAAGGTTGGCCTCGTCGCGCACGACGATAGCGTCGTAGCCGCGCTCAGCCATCAGGGCACGGACACGCTCGATACGACCGGCAGGACCGGCAGCAAACTCAGACATGCAGATTCCTTTCTTGTTGTCTCCATAAAGACGGGACGGGTCTCAACCGAACGATGGAATCGCATGCAATCCGCAACCGATTGAAAACCCGCCCCTCAACATGATACGAAAGACGATGGATGTCAATAAATCTTAGAGAAGTTCTTTGCGAGAAGCCAAGTAGGCGTGAGCATGGCGCTCAAGAACCTCGTCCTCAACGCTCGTTAGACGAATGGCGCCGAGCGCCGCGGGCAGCGGCAACATGCTGCGGTTCGAGCGAACAAACTGCTGCCTGCGGAACTCCTCGATATATGCGGCAGGCTCCAGATCGAAGGCAAGCTCCTCGATACCAAAGTCCTCCAGGCAGTCATCGACCTCAAAGACGTAATCGATATCAAAGTCGCAGGCATCATGTGCTAGGCGCGCCTCAAAGCGCATGCCCTCGGACAGCAGCTGGTAGGCAGGAACCTGCACCGCGGCTTTGCCCAGGCAGACGCGCAGAGTACGCTCCCCTGTCTTGCCAAAATCGAGCGCATGGCGGGCGCTCGGGTTCGTGGCCATCAGTACGTCCTTACGGGCAGTCTGAGACCACTGAACGGCATTGACGAGCGCGACCTCCTCGCCCGCGAGAATCTCGGGAATGGTCTCGGTAAACTGATTCCAGCGGGACTTGCTGCTCGAAAGCATGGTGCCAACAAGTACCGCATAGCCGAGCTTGAGGTCCTCGGGGTCCGCCTCGCGTACAAGGTCGAGGTCACACACGACCAAGCCCGGCTCGGGACGGAACGCGATAGCGGGAAGCGCATGCGCCGACGAGGCGACAAGCGGCTTCATGGTCGTCGCGACCGTGAGCATGGCGTCGAACGTCGTCGGCAGCAAGGCGCACTCGGTGCGACCGCACCACTGATTGGCGCACCAGCAAACAACCGAGCAGGTCGCCGTGTCGCCGACAGCGACAACGAGATCATCGCAGGTAATGCCGTTAGCCGACAGCGCGCCAAAGACGGTATCGGCATCGTCCAGCGTAGCACCGGCAGGCGAAACCTCGAGGACGAGCGGCGACACGGCAAAACCGGCGTCAACAAGTGCATGCTCGACAACCTCGCCAAAACGCTCGGATGTGGCGTCGTTCCAAACCACCATCGCACGCTTAGGCTTGCCCACAGCCGAGGCAAACATGCGCGACAGCTCCTCGAACGCCCCCAATCCGACGCGGACATCGACACTGCGGTTTTGGAAATTGATAAGTTGACGGCGAATCATAGCAGTCCACGCTCCAAAAGCATCTCGGCACAAAGGTAGGAAACGTCCTCGAAGGACTTGTTGCGAATATCAAGGGTAATATCGGCCGCCTGGCGATACAGCGGACGGCGATGCTCAAACAAGCGCGCAGCGTGCTCGGGCGAGCGGAAATCGGGCCGGGTATCGGAGCGACGAATCTGGCGCAACGAGTCCTCAAAGTCGCCTTCGAGGTACACGCATGTACCCATCTCATGCATCAGCTCAATGTTCACCGGCGTCTCGACGATGCCGCCCCCGCACGATACCAGCAGGCTGCGCTCGCTTTGAAGCGAACGGAGTGCCGAGGTCTCGAGCTCGCGAAAACGATCCTCGCCCTCGGTCTCAAATATCTCGGTCACCGACTTGCCGCATCGACGCACAACCAAGCGATCGGTATCGATGAATCGACGCTTGAACATAGTGCCCACGTTGCGCGCAAGCGTCGACTTGCCCGCGCCCAAAAAGCCGATAAAGAAGATATGGTCGCAGCCGTGTTTGATGTGCTGAGACATGGCGAAACCTATTCCTCGCAGGGAAGGTCGCGCAGGGCCCGGCGCTCAAAGATACGGAAGATCTGCGTGTACCACAGGTCCTGGGTTGTCTGCGGCTTGACCAGAATAGTGTCAACGCCGGCAAAGTTACCGCTCCACACGTCCGTGTACAGCTGATCGCCGATCAGCACCGCCTCGTCTGCCGTGGCGCCAAGGCGCTTAAGACCCGCCTTCAAGGCAAACGGGGCGGGCTTCATGGCGTGGCTGATGGCCTCGAGTCCCAGCTCGCGTGCAGAGCTCATGACCTGATCGCGATGCCAGTTGTTGGACACCATGCACAGCTTAAAGCCTTTGGCGCGGGCGGTATCGAGCCAAGCGGAAACCGCGGCGGGAACCTGCTCGGTGTCGCGCGGCACCAGGGTGTTATCGCGATCGAGCAGAATGGCGCGTTTGCCGTCGGCCCACAGGGTATCAAGGTCGATGCGATCGACCGAGGCAACGTATCGTTTGGGGCTAAATATCCTCATGCTAATTCCAAGACTGTTGATGCTCTTCGTAGGTTTGCGAGAAGTACTCCTCGTCCTGCGTAATGTAGAAATACAGGTCATCGGAGTCGGTCGGCTCAAGCGTGGCCTTGAGTGCCTCGAGCGACGGAGAGCAGATGGGCGTGGGTGGCAGACCCTCGTGTTTATAGGTGTTATAGGGGCTATCACTCTGCAGGTCGTCGGCGGTAACCTCGCCACCGGTGACATACATCATGGTCGCATCGCTGTTGAGATAGCGCAGACCGTCGAGCTTGCCGGCAAGGCGGTTGTAGAAGACCGAGGCCACGTGCGCACGTTGATCGGCGTTGAGGCCCTCGCGCTCAACGATCGAGGCAAGGTTAACGATGTCGTAGTCGGACATCTCCACACCGTAGCGCTCCTTGATCTTGGCTTCGCAGCTCGCAAAGTCAAGCGACTTGTACTCGGTCTTAAACTGATCGAGCATGGCGCGAATCACGTCATCAGCCGTCGGCGAATCGCCTAACGAATAGGTCTTGGGGAATAAGAAACCCTCGAGCGAGTCGTTGGCGGCGCCCTTAAGGAAGCTATAGTCGTCCACGTAGTTGGAGGCCTTGGCCTGTTTGAGGAAGTCTTCCTTAGAGATGCTGTCGTAGGCCTGGGCCACACGGTCCGCGACTTGATCGATCGTCAGGCCCTCAGGAATAGTCAGCGCATTGGAGCCCGCGTTGGGGCCTTCCATGAGCTGCTGGACGACCTTGGTCGCATCCATGAGCGTGGAGAACGAGTAGGTGCCAGGCTTAAGCGACATATCGGCGTTGAGCTTTTTCACCGCCGCGTAGTAATCCTTAGGATTTTCGACGATATGGTTCTCGGAGAGAATCGAGGCGATCGTATCGCCCGAAGCACCGTCGGGAATGGTCACCGTAACCTGCTGACCAGCCGTGACCTTCGTATCCTCACCGGTAAAGAAGCCCTTGACGGCAGGCACGACAAAGAAAGCGATAGCAGCAAGCGCGATTACGGCCACCACGACGCCGACAATCATAGGCACCGGGGAGCTTTTCTTTTGGGCACCGCGACGAGTATGCGTGTTGTAGCTCGAGCGGGTCGCCGGAGCAACGCCATGCGAGCCACGAGCGTGATGCGAATGCGATTGGGGGGCCTGCGTTCGCTGGGTAGGTGCCTGCTGCTTAAAGCGAGTACCGCCTGCGGGCTGAGCCGAACGAGCAGTGGGCTGATGAGCCGCGTGAGAAGCCGGATGCTGAACCGAACAAGCAGAAGGCTGCTGACCCGTCAGTTGAACAGGTTGGGCCGAACGAGAGGAGGACTGCACCGGACGCGCGGCAGACTGAGCTGCGCGCTGGGTCGGCTGTGCCGGACGCTGGCCAGGCTGGGCAGGGCGCGACGCCGACTGACGTGTACAATTCGGCTGGCGCGGATCGGGAGCGCTAGGCATGCGAAACCTCCTCGTTCTTGCGATCGAGCCATGTCTGCAAGAACAGGCTGGCGGCGATCATGTCAATCTTGCCCCTCATCTGCTTTTCGTTGAGGCCCTGCTCGCGCAGGATACGCTTAGCCTCTTGGGAGGACAGGCGCTCGTCCTCAAACTCCAACGGAAGATCGAGTTCGTCGGCAATCTTTTGTGCCACGGCGGAAACGCGCTCGGCCTGGGGGCCGGGTTCGCCGGCCATGGTCAGGGGACGTCCGCTTACCAGGATGTCAGGCTCATAGTCCTCGACTAGGTAACGGAACGTCTTGGCCATACCGGTGACCTCGGCAGCCGGGAGCACCTTGACGGGCATCGCCATCTTGCCGTCCCGGCTCGAGACGGCAATGCCAATCCTGGTCTCCCCTATGTCCAGCGCGAGCGCGACCACAGCGACTACTTAGGTTCTTAGGCGCCGAGCGCGGTCTTAGCGGCCGCGAGGGCATCGGCGATACCGGCGGCGTTCTTGCCACCGGCCTGGGCCATGTTGGGACGACCGCCACCGCGACCGTCGACCAGGCCCGCAATCTGCTTGATCACGTTACCGGCGTGGAAACCGGCCTTCACGGCGTCATCGGAGCCGGCGGCGAGCAGGGCCGGGGTGCCCTTCTCGGTCACGCTGGCAACGACGCAGGCGACGGGACCGGCAACCTTCTGGTGCACGGTATCCCAGACGTTGCGCAGGTCTGCGGCCTCGAGGCCCTGGAGCTCAGCGACAACAAGCTTGTAGCCGTCGAGCTCGACAGCACCGTCGATGGCGCTGGAGATAGCGTCGGAGGAGCCACCGGTCAGTGCCTTCTTGAGCTTGTTAGACGTCTCGCGCAGCTCGGCCTGCAGGTTCTCCACGCGGGCGGGAACCTCGTCCGCGCGGCACTTGAGCGCAGCGGCAGCGGCGTCGACGAGCGCCAGACGGTCGGCCATGTAGTCGAGGGCACCCTTAGAGGTCACGGCCTCGATACGGCGGACGTTGGAGCCCGTAGAGGACTCGGAAATGATCTTGAACAGGCCGATCTCGGCGGTGTTGGCGGCATGGGTACCACCACAGAGTTCACGGGAGAACGGCTGGTCCTCGGTGCCCACGGAGACAACGCGGACGACGTCGCCGTACTTCTCGCCAAACAGGGCGACAGCACCGGCGGCCTTGGCCTCATCGATACCCATGACGCGGGTCACGACCGGCTTGGAAGCGAAGATCTGCTGGTTGACCAGGTCCTCGACAGCCTTGAGCTGCTCGGAGGACAGGGCCTCGAAGTGCGTGAAGTCAAAGCGCAGGTGCTCGGGCGTCACCAACGAGCCAGCCTGGGAGACATGCTCGCCCAGGACCTGCTTGAGCGCGGCGTCGAGCAGGTGCGTGGCGGTGTGGTTGCGACGCAGGAAGCCACGGCGCTCGGCGTCGAGCGCGGCGTTCACGGTAGCACCGACGGTCAGCGTACCCTCGGCGACGTGGGCGACGTGGGCATACAGGCCGTTGTGGTTCTTGGTATCGGAAACGGTCAGCGCAACGCCCTCGGCGGAAAGCTCGCCGGCGTCACCCTGCTGGCCGCCCATCTCGGCGTAGAACGGGGTGCGGTCGAGCACAACCTCGACGTCCTCGCCCGCAACGGCAGACTCGACGGACTCGCCGTTGCTCACGATTGCGACAACCTTGGCACCCTCGATCACATCGTTGTCATAGCCGTCGAACTCGGTCGCGGAGACCTTGTCCGAAAGCTCGACCCACACGTCGTTGAAGCTGCCCCAGGCATCGCCCTTGGCGTTGGCGCGAGCGCGGGCCTTCTGCTCCTCCATGCAGGCGGTGAAGCCGTCCATGTCGACGTCATGGCCAGCGGCGCCGGCGATCTCGACAGTCAGGTCAATGGGGAAACCGAAGGTGTCGTGCAGCTTAAAGGCAACGTCGCCCGGAAGCACAGCGCCCTCGGCAAGCGCGGCCAGGGCCTCGTCCAGGTAGACGCGGCCGTTGTCGAGTGTCGTGGAGAAGCGCTCCTCCTCGGAAGCGACGATGCCCTTGACGAGCGCGACGTTCTTGAGCAGCTCGGGATAGGCCTCGCCCATCTGAGCGTTGACCTCGTCGATGAACTTGGTCAGGAAGGCGCCCTCGATGCCCAGCAAGCGGCCGTGGAACACGGCGCGGCGGAGCAGGCGGCGCAGGACGTACTCGCGGCCCTCGTTGCCGGGCAGAATACCGTCAGAGATCATAAAGTCGACGGCACGGGAGTGGTCGGCGATGATGCGCAGCGAGCGGCTGGCGCCGGAGTAATCGTCAGCGTCATAGGTCTTGCCGCTGATCTTCTCACCCAGCTTGATGAGGTGCTGCATCAGATCGCCGTCGTAGTTGGCGGTCTTGTGCTGCATGATGGCGGCCATGCGCTCCAGGCCCATGCCAGTATCGAGGTTGCGGTGCGGCAGCTCCGGCATGGAGCCGTCCTCCTGGCGGTCGTACTGGGTAAACACGAGGTTCCAGAACTCCAGGAAGCGGTCGCAGTCGCAGCCGGGCTTGCAGTCGGGGCTGCCGCAACCGACCTCCTCGCCCATGTCAAAGTAGATCTCGGAGCACGGACCGCAGGGGCCGGTGGGGCCAGCGGCCCAGAAGTTGTCGTCCTCGCCCAGGCGGGAGATGTGATCCTCGGCAACGCCCAGAGAGCGCCACACGTCGTGGGTCTCGTCGTCCTCGGTAAAGACGGTGAAGTACAGACGGTCGAGCGGCAGCTTGAACTCCTTGGTGATGAGTTCAAAGGCCCAAGCGCAGGCCTGCTGCTTGGAGACACCGCCAAAGGAGAAGTCGCCGAGCATCTCAAAGAAGGACAGGTGACGGCCGTCCTCGCCGATGCAGTCGATGTCGTTGGTGCGGACGCACTTCTGGCAGGAGATCGCGCCGATCTCCTTCATGGTCTTCTTGCCCTGGTAGTACTCCTTAAACTGGTTCATGCCGGCGTTGGCAAGCAGCAGCGAAGGATCGTCAGGGACGAGGGACGAAGAAGGATAGAGCTTAAGGCCGCGCTCCTCAAAGAAGTTGAGGAACTTGGAGCGGATCTCGGCCGTAGTCATTGACGGGTAGTCAGCACTCATAGAGGGAATCTCCTCGGTTTCACATCGAAACAGTTCAAACGTAACGATATTACCATCCAACCGCCCCCGTGAAAAATAGAGGGCCGCCAAACAGCGACCCTCCAGCGAATGTGCACGTTATTTAGGACTAAGCAATCCTTTTAAAAAATGTTTTTAGTAAAATACATATAAGACTCACCCGGAAGGAGCGATCGATGAAAAGCAAACGATTTATCCTGAATGCACTTCTGGTAGTGGCACTTTTAGCGCTCTTGGCCTTCTCCTGCTGGTACGCAAACCAACCAGCATTTGGTTACGTATTGTATGCAGTAATGTCCGGCGATAAGGCTTATTTCACTCTACGCGCAATTGACGTTCTCTTTTTCTATGTAACCGGCCCCTTATCAATCGCTTTGCTCGCGTTTCTTGTCATTTATAACTTCAAGAAACGTTAATAGGACCTATTTAGAATCTGAATCGTCCATGGAGCCGTCGATGCCGGTTTTGGTGTCGTCATCCGTGTTGGAATCGTTATCCTTGGCGAAGGGGTTCTTGAAAAAACCTGTCGCGTCGGGCTGAAGACCCGAGAGCTTGATCCAGGGATTATCGAGCTCCGGCTTGGGCATGGCCTTGGCCTCGGGCGCGGTCTCGTTGCCGATGAGCTCGGACTCATAGATGAACGTATCGTCTCCAAGCGCGTCGTAGGCGGCGACCGGGTTGCCCTCGGTATCGCGATACGGCGTGCCCTTAAACACGGCGCCGTCATAGGCCACAAGTTGGCGGCCGGTCTCATTCTCGAAGTAGTACACGAAGATACCCTTAAGGGCCGCACACAGCGGGATGGCAATAACCATGCCGATTGGACCCATGAGTGCCGAACCGATAACAAGAGCCGTCAGGCTCATGACGGGATGCACCTGCACCGAGCTCTGCATGACCTTGGGCGAAATGACATTATCGGTGACGTTTTGAGCCACCATGGTCACGACAAGCGTCCATAACGCCAGCATAGGGCTGAACATAAAACCGAGCACCGTGGCGATCGCCGCACTCACCCAGGGACCGACAACCGGAACCAAGTGCATAATGCCGGTGAAGATGGCCATGAGCGCTGCGTATGGATGGCCAATGAGCGTAAAGCCGATAAAAGCTAAAAAGCCACCGCAGATGGACGTCACGACCATACCGCGCATGTAGCCGCCGACAGAGCGAGAAAGGATGGCGACCATAAAGCGGTACGAGGTCTCCTTCTCCTGACCGATGATGGTGCAAATCTCGTGGTGCATGCGAGGGTAGTCGCAAGCCATCCAGTAGGCAAGCACCAGACCAAGGAAGATCACGAACAGCTGCGAGGCCGTATTGGTGATGAGCGGGAACACACCGCGGCCAAGCTCGGCAGCGATCTGAGACACATACTTCGATGCCACGGTAACCAGCGACGAAAGATTATCGTCCAAATACTCCATGAGCGGCGTGTTGTTGAGCGTCTTGACATGCGAGACCATCTCGTTGAGGTCGCCACCCGCAACACGAAGCTGCTCAGGCAGACGGCTCAGGACTTCCATGATCTGACCAAAGAGAATCGGCGACAAGATGCAAACGACACCGACGAGTACGGCAACAACAACAATAAGCGCGATAAGCGAACCGATGCCGCGATTCACGCCATGGTGCTCGAGCCAGTTGGTGATCGGGGACATCACAAAAGCAATGATGGAGCCAACGGCAAGGAACTCAATAACCGGTGCCAGGATGCCCATAAGGTTAAAGATGACAGCAGCAATAACAATGCAGCCGACAACAGCCCAAATGCGCAGCGTCAGAATGCGGGTGTCGCGCAGCGCGCGATCGGTTTGTTGGGGATGCTCACTCATGAACGAACCATCACTCCGTCGGGGTCGATCTTATCCTGAATCTTCTTGAGGGTGCGGCGCAGCAGGCGCGAGACCTGCACCTGCGAGATGCCCAGCTTCTTGGCGATCTCGATCTGGGTCATGCCCTTCACAAAGCGCAGCTCGATAACCTCACGCTCGCGCGGCGAGAAATCGCGGATGGCTTCCTCGATCACCAGGCGGTCATCGGTAAAGTCGAGCTCGTTGTCGTCGTCGGCGTAACGGTCAAGAATCGAGGGCGCATCGTCGGAATCGGACGCTCCGGGAGCCTCGATGGGCACCGACGTATAGGCCGACGACGATTCCATGGCCTCCAGGACCTCGTCGACGGTCACGTCCAGGTACTCAGCGATTTCTTCGACCTTGGGCGAGCGCTGCAACTCGTTGGTAAGCTTGTCGGTAGCCTGGTTAACCTTGGCAGAAAGCTCCTGCAGGCGACGAGGCACGCGCACGCTCCAGCCCTTGTCACGGAAGTGACGCTTGATCTCGCCCAAGATGGTGGGCGTGGCAAACGTGGTGAACTCGAGTCCGCGCTCAGGGTCAAAGCGGTCGATTGCCTTGAGCAGGCCCAAATAGCCAACCTGCATCAGGTCGTCGAGCGGCTCGCCGCGATTCTTAAATTTGTTGGCAAGGAACCTTACCAGGTTCATATGGGACATGACGAGCTGCTCGCGGGCGTCCGGATCACCGGTCTCCTTGTAGCGACGAAACAGCTCGCGGGTTTTCTCCTTGTCCCAAGCGGTCTTGCCGCTCCGGGAACGTTCGGTCATATTAGATATCCGCCTTGAGATCGAGGGAAAGCGTCAGGGGCGCCGCAGTCTTTTCGTAGGAATCGCACACGCTCGCGAGGATGAGCTCGGCATACACCGCAGCCTGGTCGTTTTCATCAACCGTAGCCTGGTCTCCAAAGGTAATAGTCATGCCAACGTGAGTCTCATCGACATCGAATTTGATGGTGATGTCGTCGCAGTCGACCGCGGTGCACCCAAAGATGAAAGCCTCCTCGGCAGCCATGCGGATGTCCTCGATGCGATCGACAGACATGGAGCACAGGGCACCAACGTTGGCTGCCGTCATGCGCACAAGGCGAGCGAGACGCGGGTCGCCGGCAACGGTCAGCGTGATGGGGCAGGTTGCTTCGCTACTCATCGCAGGACTCCTCAGAGGACTCGGCGGGCGTATAGGTGTAATACTGAGCCGGCTTGGCTGCGGGCTTCTGAGCCGCATCCGCACCATCGGCGGCCTCGTCCTCAGCCTCACCGATCAGAACGCGCTCGGTAGGCTGCTCGGCCTCGGCGGCGGCAGCGGCTAGCTTACGATCGGCGTCGGCTGCAGGAGCCTTCACCTTATTGAAGAGCTTCTGCACGGCGCCGGCCGCAGAATCTGTCACGCTCGATACGGCATTGCTGGCCTCGGCCATACTGCCCGTGACCTCGGAGATGTCGCGAACTACCGCCTCAACCTCAACGAGGTTGGACGTCAGGGCGTCAATGGCAGTCTTGCTCGACTTGAGGAGCGGCTCCATCTGGGCAAGTGCCGGCGTAAGCTCGTCAACGGCACCATCAAGCTTTGCCACCACGGGCTGCGCCTCGGCAATCGTATTATTGAGGTCGGTTACCGTCTTGTCGAGCGAGTCGACAACGGTGCGGGTTTTACGCAGGGTGAGCGCAAGCTCAACGATAGCCCACACGCCGGCAACGGCGAGCAGCAGCAAGGCGATTTGAATGGGACTCATACAAGCCTCCCAAAGGAATCGAAATACAAACGCTTTCCATGGTACCCCAAAGGGGACCGAACATGCCAAGAGCAGCAACGTGGGACAAAATTATCAGCAGCTACTTCGGTGCATTCCCGCTGCGGTCGCGTTCGCTTTGCTCTACGCGCCATTCTTCCCAACCGCGGCCGGCAGGCTGCCAAAATGCACCGCGTTCTAAGCCTTCGGGCAAATAGCGCTGGTCGACCCAGCCTTCGGGATAATCGTGCGGATACTTATACACACCGTATTCATCGCTGCCCGGGCGATGGCGATCGCGTAGATAACTCGGCACCTCGCGAAGCCCACTAGAATGGATATCGGCCAGCGCCGCATCGATTGAAGCCTCACACGCGTTGGATTTAGGCGCCAAGCACACATAGAGTGCAGCCTGAGCCAGGTTAATGCGGCACTCGGGATAGCCAATGACCTCGGCAGACTTAAACGCGGCATGCGCCACCAAAAGCGCCTGCGGATCGGCGTTGCCAACATCCTCAGAAGCCTGAATCATAATACGGCGTGCAATAAACTTAGGATCCTCCCCTGCATCGATCATGCGCGCGAGCCAATAAATGGTGGCATCGGGGTCGCTGCCGCGCATGGACTTAATGAACGCGCTGATAATGTCGTAGTGCATGTCACCGTTTTTGTCATACGAAAACCCACGGCGCGGATTGGCGATCTTCACATCGTCGACCGTGATGGGATACCGCTCCCCCGCCGCCGGAGCCGGCGTCCCCTCGGTATCGGGACGCGTGACGGCAATCTCGCTCGCCAACTCAAGCGTCGTCAGGGCCGAGCGTGCATCACCCGCTGCCAGCGTGCAAATGGTCTTGACCGTATCATCATCGGCCGAGAATTTGCCGTTCAGGCCCTGAGGTGCCTCGAGCGCACGCTCGATAAGCATGGCGATATCCTCATCCTTTAAATGCTCAAACTCCACGACTCGACCACGTGAGAGCAGCGCCGAGTTGACCTCGAAGTACGGATTCTCCGTCGTAGCGCCAATCATAATGACGGTACGGTTCTCAACTGCATGCAGCAGGGCATCCTGCTGCGACTTAGAGAAGCGGTGAATCTCATCGATGAATAGAATGGTGCGGCGGTCGTACGTATTCAGGCGCGTCTTGGCCTCGTCAATCACGCGGCGCAAGTCCTTTACGGTGCCCGTCACGGCGCTGACCTCGACAAACTCGCTCTTGGTATGGTTGGCGACAATGTGGGCCAGCGTCGTCTTACCCGTACCGGCCGGCCCGTACAGAATCACGCTCGAAAGCACGTCGTGCTCGATCGCGGCACGCAACCATGAGCCCTTACCGACGGCCTTTTGCTGGCCCACATACTCGTCGAGCGAATTGGGGCGCATGCGCACCGCAAGCGGCGCATTCTGAAAGGAACGCTCGCGCGTCGAAGCAGAAAAAAGGTCGTCCATAGCCATCCCGTGCATCAATCAAAAACGTTTTCCACAAACAGTATACCGAATAAATACGAACTACCGTTCGTTAATATAGGTACGATGCGGAAACTTTAGACCCGGGAACAGCTTGCTCGTCAGCTCGCAGAAATAACCGTCCGTCATGCTCGCGATGTAATCCACCACGGCTTGATCCTTGTCGTCCTGCCATGCATAGGTACGATCGTAGTAGGAAAGCTGCTGCTCAATGCGCGAAATATGGTGCTTAAATATATAAGAGGACTCGTCGCCACTGTTTAGATCCCGCAGGCAACGGTCGTAGAGCTTTTCGAACGCCTCACGCAGCTCCTCCTCGGAATCGCCTTCGATACCGCCCTTGCTATAGATCTTCTCGTAGTTCTCGCGCTTGGCTCGGCGAATTTCCTCAAACAGGTCCTCGCTCATCTCGATGCGCGGCTTACCATAGCTATGCTCAACGATATCGATGGAAGCGTGCGTGAGGATCCAGCTGTTATAGGCGCCGCCCCGACCATCGTCAAAAGCGTCGGGCGAAAGCAGACCCGCCGCGATCGCATCCTGACGGTCACGACCGACGTAGGCAAGAATATCCGAGATGCGAACGACGCAGCCCTCGAGCGTCATGGGACGCAGGTGCCCAATGGCGCCATAGCCCGTGGCGATGCAGTCCTCGACCGCCTGATCGAACTGGTCAAAGGAGCCCATATCCGACAATTCAAACACGCGCTGCTCGTACTCGCCGTTATGGCATAGCACGCCGTCGAGCGTCTGGAGTGACACGTTACGGCCGTACAGCGCGTCGAGCACGCGGACCGACTGCACGTTATGGAAAAAATAACGCCCCGTACGCTCGTGGTAGATATCGTTGAGGAATCGCTCACCGGCATGGCCGAAAGGCGTGTGTCCCAAGTCGTGGCCCAGGCCAATCGCCTCGATCAGATCGCAATTGAGCCCCAGGGCGCGACCGATATCGCGCGCAATGCGGGAGACAAGCTGCACGTGCAAACCGCGGCGTGACAGATCGTCATTGCTACGGAAGCTAAAGACCTGCGTTTTGCCTGCATAACGGGTGTACGCCGGAAGATGAAGTATCTTTTCGGTATCGCGCATAAACGCCGGACGCATAAGCGTGCCTTTGTCGGCGGCGCGATCAATACGACGAATGACCTGATCGTCGTTGCAACGATACGGGTTAACATAGCCCGAAGCACGATCGGTGGCAATGCGCTCGAAAAGTTCGGGCGACAACGCCGAGGGAATACGGTCCATGCGCGCCTTAATGACGGTCGTTTCTTGATTAGTTGCCATGGCATGCTCCTTAAGAAGGATGCGCAATCGGTTACAATGTCCAGCCCACGACCTCGATTATGGCAAATATCGGCACCAAAAACGGGAGCAATGGCAGAGAGCGCGATTTTGTGAAGAGGCAGGAGAGGGCC
Source organism: uncultured Collinsella sp. (assembly GCA_938011935.1). GTDB lineage: Bacteria > Actinomycetota > Coriobacteriia > Coriobacteriales > Coriobacteriaceae > Collinsella. Next base: position 8,257 of record CALLSU010000081.1, on the reverse strand, counting down.
AGGACCAGGAGCGCAACGGCAAATGCCACGATGCCGCCCAGAGGGTCGAGCGTGCAAAGCGCGAAAAGCGCCTTGGCATCCCCCATGCCGATGCCGGGGGCTTGGCGAACACGACGCCAGAGCGACTCAGTGAGCACAAGGGCAAGGTAGACGATGACCGCAAGACCGGCGTGGTCAAGCGCCGTGTTAACACCTCTGTCGAGCCAAACGCCTGCAAGCGCCGCCACCGCACACACGCCGGCAAGCTCATTGGGAAACCGCCGCTCACGGGCATCAATCACCGCGCCGGCAAAGATACAAATCCAAAACGGGATATAGACCATTAAAAACCTCCTTGGGCAGTCACTCAAAAGCAAAAACCACCACAAAGGTGCAGGCACCTTTGTGGTGGTTTTGGTGGTGATTATTTGGCGCCTTGCATGACCTCGTCGAGGGTAACGTTGACGGCGTGTTGCGTCGGGACCCAGTCGACCTTCAGGAACAACGCAGCCACCGTAATGGGGATATAACTGAACATAAAGATCGGGAAGGTAAACAGGTTGGTCACCAGGCGCCACTTTTGAGCGCAATGAATGTGCTTGTACTCAAAGATGGTCGTGAGCAGCGCCAGGATAAAGAAGGTCTGGTACATCATCACGAACGTCATGATAAGCGAGGCGGCACAAGCCTGCATCTCGACCTCGGTAGCCAAGAAACCATGCGAAAGGCCACCCACGATCAGGAATGTCGCATTGGCGAGCATGGAGATCAGGGACAGCAGCATGCCCGGAGCGATGGTCATAAACATGTCATATGCGGCAAAGCGATGATAGCGGAACGTCGACTTGACCAGATGCTTGCCGTAGGTAAAAAAGACCTGGTAGAAGCCCTTGGTCCAGCGCATGCGCTGTTTCCAGGACGCCTTAAACGTCACCGGCTGCTCGTCAAAGAACTCCGCCGGCGCATAACCGATGCGGATGCCGTGAATGGCGCAGAACGTGGTGAACTGGATGTCCTCGGTCAGTGTATGGAACTGCCAGCCGTGCATGCCCTCGATAACACTGGCGGAGATAAGGTAGCCCGAGCCCGAGACGGCGCAGGACGTCTTGCAGATATTACGCGCGTTGTTGAGGAAGCGGGCCTCACGCAAATACCAGGTGGCGTTGGCAGAGGAAATCCACGAACTGCCGAAGTTCTTGGAGTTACGATAGCTCGTGACCACATGAAAGCCCTGGTCAAAGGCATCATTCATCTTGGAGACGTAATCGCGGGAGATAACATTGTCGGCATCGAAGATAAAGTAGCCCTCAAACGTGTCGGGATACTCGTTGAGAATGCGATCGAAACCAAAGTCCATGACCCAGCTCTTGCCCTTGCGGGCCAGGTCATTGCGCTCGTAAACAATGGCACCGGCCTCGCGCGCGAGCTGCGCCGTGTTGTCGGTGCAAGCATCGGCGACCACGAAGACCTCGATGAGCTCGGACGGATAGTCCTGATCCTTGATAGAGCGTACGAGATTGGCGATCACGGCCTCCTCGTTATGCGCCGCAATGAAGAAGGCATAGCGGTGGAGTTTTTTGGCCTTGGGAGGCGCGACCTCGCCACGAAGAGCGCCAATGACAAAGAAGACCACCTGGTACAGAAAGCAGACCGTGAGCAGCGTAACCACAATCTGGTTGAAGATCACGATGGGTGTGTTGGTTTGTAAAAAGGCGAGCATGCAGGCTCCCGAGAACGCGTTACGTAAACAACCGTATATCTTACCGTAGGCTAACCGAGTTCAAGAAACCACCTAATACTGGTTAGGCTTCGAGCAGACCGAGCTGCGGAACGATTTCGTCGCCGGCGGCAGTGCGGCCGAGCGAGCGCGGGGCTAGGTCATCCAGAACGGCGGCGAGATCCCACGGCAGCTCATCGCGGCACTCAATGTGCTCCCCCGTCACGGGATGATCGAACGCCACACGCCAGGAATGGAGGAATTGCCTGGTCAAACCCTGGTCGGCACGCGCATCGCACTTACCGTAGAGCGGATCGCCCACGCAGGCGTGGTTGATATGGCGCATATGCACGCGAATCTGATGCGTGCGACCCGTAAACAGGTGGCACTCGACGAGAGTATAGCCATCGTCAAAACGCGTGGAATCGAAGCGCTCGAGGACCCTAAAGGTCGTAATGGCCTGGCGCGCGAAAGGATCGTCCGAAACCGCCATCTTGACACGGTCGCGCGTAGAACGGGCAATGCCGGTGTTAATGGTGCCCTCGTCCATGGCAATGTGGCCGTGGACGAGCGTAATGTAGCGGCGGTCGAGCGTGCGCGTGCGGATGAGATTCTGGAGCGCGCGCTGGGTGTCGTCGTCTTTTGCCGCGAGCATAAGGCCCGAGGTGTCACGATCCAGGCGATGCACGATGCCGGGGCGGTCCTCGCCCTGCACGGTGCCCAGATGGTCAATGCCACAGTGATAGACCAAGGCGTTCGCAAGGGTGCCGCTCTCGTGGCCATGGGCGGGATGGCACACCAGACCGCGCTGCTTGGAGAGCACGATGAGGTAGTCGTCCTCGTAGCGGATATCGAGGGGAATGGCCTCGGGAATCACATCGGTGGGATCGTGCGGCTCGGGCAAATCGACCGAAATACGGTCGCCGGAGCGCACGGCATACTTTTTTGACAGGCATGTCTCGCCGTTGACGGCAACGGCACCGCCCTCGATCAGATGCGCGCAGGCAGAGCGCGTAGGGCAGCCGTCATTAGCGCCCAGATAGGCGTCAAGACGCTGACCAGCGGCATCGTCGGCAACAAGGATATGGATGTCGGCCATTAGCGCTCGCTCCTTTCGCGAATCTTGCGGGCACGCTCCCCACGCTGCTGGGCCTTGCGCTTAGCGCGGACCTCGTCACGGGCGTTGAGCTCGGCGGTCGCATCGACCTCACGGGCCGCAGGACTCAAGAACATGTAGCCGATGAGGGCAAGCACCACACCGACCGTAATGCCGACATCGGCCACATTGAAGACGGGGAAGTCGATGAAGGTGGTGGCAATAAAATCGGTCACAAAGCCAAAAGCCAGACGGTCGATTGCATTGCCAATGGCGCCGCCCACGACCATAGCCATGCCCACAACCTCAAAGCGAGCAAGCTGGGGCGCGCGAAGCAAGTACACCGCGATCGCAACGATAACGACAAACGCCAGCACGGCAAACGCGAGGCCATGTCCCTCGCCCATGCTAAAGGCAGCACCGATGTTACGCACAAAAAGGAAGTCGATCACACCGGGGATAACAGTCACATGCAGAGCATCGCCAACGGCACGAACCGCAAGCTTGGTCAGCTGGTCAACAAGCAGCACGGCCAACGCCACCCCACCAGCAACGCCCAGGCGCCAACGCAAAGGCGGCGTCATATCCGCACCACGACCCAAAGAAATCCCCTACCCTCAAAGCTCAAATAACGTTAAGTGCAATTAACCATCTTATATTGCCACACGCAGAACGCACGACATATCCACCAACGCAAGCGAAATAACCAGCTAAAAACGAAAGCGGCATTCCGAAAAACGGAATGCCGCTTTTATTCAGCGGAGCAAATGGGCCGAAGGCGCCTAAATTCTCCCTATAACTAAAATGCCGAGTTACCGTGCCTTAAAGGGCATTCGCACACCTCTCGCAGATGTGAGCGTGGCCGTTGTACTCGCCGACGGTGGTGCGGTAGTTCCAGCAACGGTCGCAGCACTCGCCCTCGGCAGCCTCGATGGCAACGGAGAGCTCCTCGCCCTGGGTCAGTTCAACAGCGGAGACGATGTAGAACTCGGCCAGGTCGACGGCCTTGTCGCCGGTCAGCAGCGCATACATCTCGGCGGGAACGACCGCCTTGACGCGGACCTGTTGGCTCTTAGTGAAGGTGCCGGCGGAGCGGGCATCCTCAAGGGCCTTGGTCACGGCGCTACGGAGCTCGAGTGAAGCCTCGAGCACGCCCTCAAACTCATTGGCCTCGTCGACCGTAATGGGCGACTTATACCAATCGAGCAGCGCGGCGTACTTCTGGTGATCGACGCAGCCGGCGGGCGCATAGGCCATGGCCTCGTCAACCGTGTAGGACAGGATCGGCTGCAGGTCGCGCATGAGCATCGAGAAGAGCTCGGCAAGCACGGTCTGGGCGCTGCGGCGCTCGAGCGAGCCGGGCTTCTCGCAGTACAGGCGGTCCTTCAGGGCGTCGAGATACACGTTGGAAAGCTCGGTAACCACAAAGTCGTAGAGCGCGCGGTAGGCACGCGGGAACTCGTAGCAAGAGTAAGCGTCGTCGACCTCGGCCTGAACCTGGGTCAGGCGGGCAACCATGAGCTTGTCGAGCGGCAGCAGGTCGGCAAAGGCGACGCCGTCGGTCTCGGGCTCAAACTGACCCTCGAGCTCGGAGAGCAGGAAGCGCAGCGTGTTGCGGAAACGACGGTAGGCATCGGACGTACGAGCAAGGATCTCGTGGTCGATGGACACGTCGGAGCTGGTGTCGACGGAGGCAACCCACAGGCGGATGATGTCGGCGCCCATCTCGTCACAGACCTTGTTGGGGTCGATGACGTTGCCGAGCGACTTGGACATCTTGCGGCCCTGGCCGTCGAGCGTGAAGCCCTGCGAGACGACCGCCTTGTACGGAGCGTGGCCGTTGGCGCCCACCGAGGTGAGCAGCGAGCTCTGGAACCAACCGCGATGCTGGTCGGAGCCCTCGAGATACACGTCCGCCGGGTACTCAAGCTCGGGGCGATACTCGCAGACGGCCTTCCAGGAAACGCCGGAGTCCCACCACACGTCGAGGATGTCCTTATCGGCCTTGAGGTGATGGCCGCCGCACTTGGGGCAGACGCAGGCCTCGCCCAGGTAGCTCTCGGGAGCGTCAGTGAACCAGGCGTCGGAGCCCTTCTCGTGGAAGAGCTTGATGACGGCGTCGAGTGTGGCGTCGTTCATGACCTTCTCGCCGCAGTCGGCGCACGTGTAGCTGGGGATAGGCACGCCCCAGTTGCGCTGGCGGCTGATGCACCAGTCGGGACGCTGCTCGACCATGGCGCCAATGCGGTTGGCGGCATGTGCCGGATACCACTTGACGTTCTCGCGGACCTCCTTGCCAGCCTGCTCGCGCAGACCCGTCTTGTCCATCGAGACGAACCACTGGTCGGTAGCACGGAAGAGCACCGGGTGCTTGCAGCGCCAGCAGTGCGGATAGCTGTGCGTGATCTTCTTCTCGAGGACCAGGGTGCCGCGCTCGCGCAGGAACTCGATGATGTGCGGGTTGGCCTCATCGGTATCCATACCGCTGAAGGGGCCACCGGTGCCAAACTCCTCACCGGTGTAGAACTTACCGTCGTCATCGACCGGCATACAGATGTCAGTGATGCCCTCCTTGAGGCAGGCGAAGTAGTCGTCGACGCCGTGGCCGGGCGAGTTGTGGACGATACCGGTACCGTCATCGACACCGACGTAATCGGCCAGCAGCGCCACGCCCTCAACGCCGTCAAAGATCGGCTGCTTGTAGTGGATGTGGTGGAAGGTCTCGGCGGGAACCACGTAGGGCTTGCCGTCGACCATGACCGGGGTGTACTCCCAGCCAAACTCCTCGCAGCACTTGGGAGCAAGGTCCTCGAGCATGACCTCGGCGCGGCCATCGTGCTCGACGGCGACATAGGCGGCACCGGGCTTAAGGGAAACGGCCTGGTCAGAGGGGATGGTCCACGGCGTGGTCGTCCAGATGATAAAGTCGACCGGGCCGTCGAAGTTCTCGAGGCCGGCGGGCTTGGAGGTCATCTCAAAGCGCACAAAGATGGAGGGACTCGTCTCGTCGGAGTACTCGATCTCGGCCTCGGCGAGCGCGGTGTGGCAGTGCTTGCACCAGTGGACGGGCTTGTGGCCGCGATAAATCATGCCCTTATCGAACATGGCCTTGAAAACCTCGATGTCGGCGGCGTCATGCTGGTGATAGAGCGTCAGATAGGGGTTGTCCCAATCGCCGAGCACGCCCAGACGACGGAAGCCGGCCTTCTGCAGCTCGATGTTCTCGACAGCAAACTCGTTGCAGAGCTCACGGATCTTGGCCGTGGAAGTCTGGTTGAACTTCTCGGTGCCGAGCTTCTCCTCGACCTTGTGCTCGATCGGCTGGCCATGGCAGTCCCAACCGGGGACGTAGGGGACCTCATAGCCCTGCATCATCCAGTAGCGGTTGATCATGTCCTTGGAGATCTTGTTCATGGCGTGGCCGATGTGGATCGGGCCGTTGGCGTACGGAGGGCCGTCGTGCAGCACGAACTTCTTGTGACCCTCGTTCTTCTTCAGAACCTGCTCGTAGACCTTGTTGTCCTGCCAGTCCTTGAGTCGCTTGGGCTCGGACTTGGAAAGACCGGCACGCATGGGAAATCCGGTTTTGGGCAGATTCATCGTCTGCTTGTACTCGTTTGCCACGGTACCCCTTTCATGTCGTGGGCGCGCACGCCCTCTGGGCACCAAAAAAGCGCCCGTCCCTACAAGCTGGGACGAAGCGCCATAAAACGGGCTGCATGCCCGTAAAAGCTCTTCGCTTAACCACCCAGCTTAGATGCCCTCGCCCGCGTGATAGCGCGCTCGCATCCGTTACTCGGCTGGCCTGTATCGACGACCATCTCGGCGATGTCTACTAAGACGAACCTGCGCGGCACGTCCGTTGGGACCGCAGCTCCGGGGTGATTTTCATCGGTCGCATGCGCGGGTTCTCAGCACTCCCCGCTCTCTGTAGCATGCGGATGGCCGACTACTCGTCCCCATCAACGCTTATGCGGAGTATGCTAGCACGTTCCGCGCCAGCGAAAAACCCTCAACATTGGTTTTATACGTTCGAAATTTCTCGCGTCTGTGGACCTTCTCTTGGAGCAAAATACCTGTAAGCACTTTATCGAACGAAAGAAGGTACCTATGCGCACAATTGGAATGAGCGACTATACCGTCGGCGAAGACTGCTTTGACGAGCTGCCCGGAGCGCTGGCCGAATACGGAGCGACCAAGGTCGCAATCATCGGTGGCAAGCGGGCACTGGCCGCAGCACTTCCCGGTATCGAAGCTGCGCTGGCAGGTACCGACGTCGAGATTCTGGAGACGCGCGTCTATGGCACCAACAGTACACGTGCCAATATCGCCAAGGTCGTGAACTCCCCTGCCTGCCAGGAAGCCGACGTACTCATCGCCTGCGGCGGCGGCAAGGCACTCGACACCGTCAAGACGGCGGCCATCGAGCTCAAGAAGATCGTCTTTACGGTGCCGACGATCTGCTCCAACTGCTCGGCCGCGACCGCCATTGCCGTCGTCTACAACGACGACGGCTCGCTCGAGGGCTATTCGTACCCCAACCGCCCCGCGCACATCTTCATCAACCCCAAGATCATCGCTGAGGCACCGGCAGAGTACTTCTGGGCCGGCGTGGGCGATGCCCTGTCCAAGCAGCCCGAGGTCGAGTACGCCACGAGCGCCGGTAACCTGGAGCACACCGCCGGTCTTGGCCTGGCACTCGCGCACACCTGTTCCGAGCCGCTGTTTACCTATGGCGTGCAGGGTCTTGAAGACGTGCGCCAGGACCAGTCGACCGAAGCCGTCAAGCAGATCGCGCTCGACATCGTGGTCAACACGGGCTATGTCTCGAACCTGACCAACCAAAACGATTACTACTACAACTCGAGCGTGGCGCACGCGTTCTACAACGCCACGTGCAGCATTCCGCGCGAGGGCTCTTACCTGCACGGTGAGGTCGTGAGCCTGGGCGTGCTGGTGCTGTTCGCCTACACGGGCGACACCGAGAACCTTAAGCGCTACGCCGCCTTCAACAAGCAGATGGGCCTGCCCGTGACGCTTGAGCAGGTCGGGCTATCCGAGGCCGATATCCCTGCCCTGTGCGAGTACGCGCACGCCACCAACGAGTGGAAGCAGGGCAACCCGGAGCCCTTCACCGACGAGAAGTTCGCCGCCGCCATCAAGGCCGCCGACGCTTACGGCCACACGCTCTAGGACTGGCCCAAAACAACCACAAAGGAGACAGGCACCTTTCTGGTGGTTGTTTATTGCTCCGGCATTCAGTTCGTACTCGAACCCGATTCTTTACGAGAAAGGGTTCGGGTACGTTTTTTGTTAATCGGAAATTCTGCGAAAGGACTACTCGGAACGGTAAACAGGAACGAACAGAGGCAGGGTATCATCGTGGTGATGGTATCCTGCCTTTTGTTTTGCGGGATCAAGGTCGCTTTATGCGAACTTGATCGCCACTTATATGGCGCATTGAT
>CALLSU010000080.1:0-44867 GCA_938011935.1 uncultured Collinsella sp. | reverse complement strand
TCAACGGAGTGCCCGGCAACCTGGCAAATGACCTGGCAACCGTCCTTGGACAGCTGCTCGAGCCACGGGCCGGACTCACGGGCAAAGGCGGCCACGCCGGGGTTCTGAAGACCCACGGAGTTGATCATACCGCCGGGAATTTCGGCCATGCGGGGCGCGGGATTGCCGGGCCAGGGCTCGGCAGCGCAACCCTTGGTGGTGATGGCGCCCAGCTGGGAAACATCAAAGAAGTTCTGGAACTGCCAACCGTAGCCAAAGGTACCGGCTGCGGTGTTAATGGGGTTCTGCATCTTGACGCCGCCGAAATCGACGGCCATGTTAACGGTACCCACTAGAAGACCACCACCTTGGAAGCATCGAACACGGGGCCGCACATGCAAGCACCCTTCATACCGTCGACCGTCTCGACATTGCAGGTGTTGCAGGCGCCAAAGCCACAGCTCATCATGCGCTCAAGCGACACCTCGCAGTACGCACCGGCCTCGGCGGCAGCGGCGGCGACTTTCTTCATCATGACAGCGGGGCCGCAGCTGGCGACGTAGTCGTAGCCGCCCTCGCCAAGCAGCTCGGCTGCCGGATCGGTGCAAAAACCGTGCGTGCCGAGCGAACCGTCGTCGGTGCACACGTTAACCGTGGCGCCCAGCGCACGGAACTCATCGACACCCACGACTTTGGAAGCGGTGCCAAAGCCCAGGCACACGTCCACATCAACACCCTGCTCGGCAAGCATGCCGGCAAGACACAGCACAGGCGGAACGCCGATGCCACCGGCGACGAGCAGTGCCTTCCTGGTGCCCTCGGGTACCATCCAGCCACGGCCACCGGGGCCCAACAGGTTAGAGGTGGAGCCAGGGCCCATCTGGGACAAACGGCGGGTATCGTCGCCCACGACGGCGTACCACAGCTCGACGGTGCCGGCCTCGGCGTCGGCGCGATAGAAGCTCAGGGGCACGCGAAGCAGCGAGGAGGCATCGCCGGGCACGGCAATGTTCACAAACTGACCGGGCTTGAGCGCACTTGCAAGCTTGGGGGCCGAGATTACGAGCGAGAAGATGCCGTCGGCGATCTCCTGGTTCGAGACGACCTCGAAGTCGTGCATGCGTGCAGTGGAAGGTGTGGGCATAGACGCTCCAATCCCCCATGCGGTTGCATGGTTCAGGCGAACAGAAAGCGCGGCACCGCAAGGGCGCCGCGCACAAAAGCGATAAGGCTATGCTAGCAGATGCAGCCGTCGGCGAGCGTCTGCTTGCCGCCGACAAACACATCGGTGGCACGACCGGTGAGCGTGCGGCCGGCAAAACCGGAGTTCTCGGCGCGCGACTCGTAACCGTCCTCGCCAACCGTCCAGGTTGCGGAGGGGTCGAACACGGTCAGGTCGGCGACAGAGCCCGCCTTGACCTGAACCTGGTCGAGGCCCAGGATCTCACGCGGTTTGATGGCCATGAGCTCGACCATGCGGCCCATGCTCATCTTGCCCGTGTTGACCAGCTCGGTGAGCACGAGCGACAGCGAGGTCTCGAGGCCGATCATGCCGAAGGGCGCAAGCTCGAACTCGCGGGCCTTCTCCCACGGAGTGTGGGGAGCGTGATCGGTGACGATAGCGTCGACGGTACCGTCGATGACGCCCTGACGGATTGCCTCAGCGTCCTCATCGGTACGCAGCGGCGGATTGACCTTGAGAGAGGTGTTGTAGGTCTCGTCCAGGTCGTTCTCGGTCAGGAACATGTGGTGCGGGGTGGCCTCGCAGGTAACCTGAACGCCAGCGGCCTTACCGGCACGCACGATCTCCAGGCCATGGGCGGTGGAGATGTGCTGGATGTGCAGCTTGGCACCAGTCAGCTTGGCGATCTCGATGTCGCGGGCGATCTGGAGCTCCTCGCCGGCAGCCGGCCAGCCCTCGAGAGCCAGACGGGTCGAGACCTTGCCCTCGTTGATCTGGCCGTGGCCGACCAGGTCCTCGTCCTGGCAGTGGCTCATAAAGACCTTGCCGAACATCTTGCCGTAGTCCATGCAGCGACGGAGCATGCCCGCGCCCTGCACGCCGCGACCGTCGTCGGTGAAGGCGACGGCGCCATGGGCGACCATATCGCCCATCTCGGACATGGCCTCGCCCTTAAGACCGCGGGTCATGGCGCCCGACGGATAGACGCGGCAGTGACCGACCTCGGCAGCACGGGACTTGACGAACTCCACGACGGTGCCGTTATCGGTGACGGGATCGGTGTTGGGCATGGAGCACACACCGGTAAAGCCGCCCTTGGCAGCTGCGCGAGTGCCGCTCTCGATGTCCTCTTTGACCTCGTAGCCGGGCTCGCGAAGGTGAACGTGCATATCCACCAGGCCGGGGACGAGGTACTTGCCGGAAAGGTCGCGGACCTCGGCTCCCTCGACGGCGAGATTCTCGCCGACCTCGGCGATCTTGTCGCCGTCAATCAGGACGTCAACGACACCGTCAAGCTCGACAGACGGGTCGACGACGTGGGCATTCTTAAGAAGCAAGGCCATTATCGGCACCTCCAAGCAGCAGATACAGGATAGCCATACGCACGCAGATACCGGCGTAGACCTGCTCCAGGATGACGGAGCGTTGCGGGTGGTCGGCCATATAGGAGTCGAACTCGACGCCGCGGTTGATGGGGCCCGGGTGGCAGATGATCGCATCGGGCTTCATGAGCTTCTCGCGGTCCTTGGTCAGGCCGAAGAGCTTGTGATACTCGCGAATCGTGGGGAACGGAGCGCCCTCAAGGCGCTCCTGCTGCACGCGCAGCATGTAGACGACGTCCAGCTCGGGCAGGACGGAATCGAGGTCGCTCGTCACGTGGTCGCAACCCAGAACCTCGGGCGCCGGCGGCAGCAGCGTGCCGGGGGCGACAGCGTAGGTCTCGCAGCCCATGATCTTAAGGGCGGGGATCAGCGAGCCGCAGACACGGGAGTGCGCGATATCGCCGACGACAGCGACCTTCAGACCGTGGAAGTCACCCTTGTGCTCCCAGATGGTGTACAGGTCGAGCAGGGCCTGCGTAGGATGGTTGTGTTTGCCGTCGCCGGCGCAGATAACGCTCGCGGGCGAGTTCTGCGTGACGATATAGGGAGCACCGGCGTGCTTATCGCGAACGACGATGCAATCAATTTTGTAGGCGTTGAGGGTCTCGACGGTGTCGACGAGGCTCTCGCCCTTGACCGTGGAGGTCGAGGAGCCGCCAAAGTTGAGGCTGTCGGCCGAAAGGCGCTTCTCGGCGAGCTCGAAGGAGCTGCGGGTGCGCGTCGAGGGCTCGTTGAACATGTTGACGATGGTCTTGCCCTTGAGCGTGGGGACCTTCTTGATCGCACGCTCGTTGACCTCGGAGAACGCCTTGGCGGTCTCGAGGATGAGCTTGATGTCCTCTTCGGAGTACTCGGTAATGTCGATCAGGTGCTTATGGTTGAACGCCACGGTACTACTCACCTCCCAGCGGCGCGGAGCCCACATGGGAACCCGGCGCGACGTCGTTAATCTCGACAGCGGTGCGGCCGTCTACTTCCTTCATATATAGGTGCACGTTCTCCTCATGCGACGAGGGAACGTTCTTGCCGACAAAGTCCGGCGAGATGGGGAGCTCACGGTGACCGCGGTCAACGAGGACTGCCAGCTCAATGCGGCTCGGACGGCCCAGGTCCATAACGGCGTCCAGAGCGGCGCGAATGGTACGGCCCGTATACAGGATGTCGTCCACCAAAACGACGCGCTTGCCGTCGACGCTAAAGGGAATGTTGGTGGCGTGGATCGCGGGAGCGAAATTGGTCGCATAGTCATCGCGGTAGAAGCTAATGTCCAGGCTACCGAGCGGAACGTCGACGCCCTCGATCTCCTTGATCTCCTCGGCGAGCTTCTTTGCCAGAAGGTCGCCGCGCGTGACGATGCCGACCAGAGCGAGGTCTTCACAGCCCTCGTTGCGCTCGAGAATCTCGTGCGCAATGCGGGTCATCGCTCGATTGACGGCGGTCTCGTCCATGATGACCGCCTTGGGGGAAGTCGTGCCCATCGATCTCCTTCCTCACATGTCTTGACTGCTGACACAGTCAAAAAAATAGATGCCCGACCGCTTAAGCGGACCAGACACCCACAGGAAAGGCTGCTCTTTGGCAGCTATGTAATTCCATGTGGGTATCTCGTACCCCTTTAATGGTCAAGGGATAGTGTAGCCAACCTCGAGCTTAATTGCGAGCATAAATACAGAGCAATCCGTAAACGTGCGCAGGCGCTCCATAAACCTATATATATTTGTGGGACGAGCTTGAAAACACACGCACGAGCTGGCATAATCCCCTCTGCTGCACGCAAATCGGATCTACGTCCAGGGCCGTAGCGTGTGCACTATCGCCAAAAGAGAAATATCTCTGTGTAGATTACGCACAGGGAGCTGCTTCTGTGCTATAGTTCAGGCTTGTTTGTTAACGCGACATGTTCGTTTGTCGCCCAAGGAGGGTCAGTTATGTCCAAAGTTTGCGAAGTTTGCGGTAAGCACCCCGTTGCCGGTCGCTCCATCAGCCACTCTCACCGCGTCACCAACCGTAAGTTCCGCCCCAACATCCAGCGCGTTTACGTCGTCGTCGATGGTCACCGTCGCAAGATGAACGTTTGCTCCACCTGCCTCAAGTCCGGCAAGGTTGCGCGCTCCTAAATAAGGTCTTACCAACAAGTACCTCGGACTCTCCGGGTCAAAGACCTCGCGTTCATATAGAACTTACCAAAGGCGTCCTCCCCCACGGAGGGCGCCTTTTTGCACTCATTGGGGACAGACTTACATGAGTGCTTTCACGCATTGGGGACAGACATGAAGCACGCATGCGGCGCACTGACTGGCTCCGGCCTCTGCCTCACGCAGCATCCTTCCAGCCTGCAGTTGCCTTGGTCACGCTTGTAGCGCCGATGCCGGTGATACGGGCAATTTGCTTGACCGTGAGATGCGCCCGTCTGAGCCTCAGCAGACACGCATCGCGTTCGGGGCGTGGCAGGGCTTTGAGCAGTGCAGGATCTATGCTCGGCAGAACTTCGCGCGCAACGGAAAGGGCCTCCTCATCGGGGATCCGCCGGCGTGGAAGAACCTCCATTGACCAGATGCGCCCGGCAACTTCCTCGAGATGCTCGCAATAGCAACGGGAGCCTCCGACAATATCGAGCATAGGGGCCGCATCACAGATGTCAAAGGGATCATAGCCCAGCTGATACGCCTTATAGCTTGACCAGCGGTACGCCTCGAGCGAGTCAAGCGCACCTTTCACGGGATTGAGATGAATATAGTCGAGCAGCTGCACCGCCTGCGTGTCCGACTCAACCGCGACCCGCGAATAGCGATTGTCAAACAGATGTCCCGTTCTCCCCGTTTTCCCATTGAAATACTTAGCATATGCCGTCAGCGCGCACTGCATTGCCTTTGAAAGGTTGCCAAATGGGTCATCAATCATCAAATGGAAGTGGTTGTCCATAAGGCACCAAGCTAACACCGCCACGTCATGGCGCGCAAACCTGTCCGAGATATCCGATAAGAAACGATAACGGTCGGAGTCATCTTCAAAAATAATCTGTTTGGAGTTGCCGCGGTCAAAGACGTGGTAATAGCCGGTGAGCGAAACGGCACGGGCGCATCGAGGCATAAATCTCTCCTTTCAAAACTGAACAGGCAACACCTAAAAGGAGAGAAGGAACGCGAAATGCTGAGCCTGTGATCTATTTATATCCAATGAGCGGCAAAAACAGGCCCAGAACGGCAAAATGGCAAATCGATGTCTGTCCCCAATGAGTGAAAGCACTCATGTAAGTCTGTCCCCAACGAGCGGGGCGGTGGAGCAGGCAAATAGTTTTAGTTAAAACGCTTCAGTTTATTGAAGCGTTTTAGTGTGCCTTTTACGGGAATCTTACCGTTCACCGAATAATTTCTTGCTATCATGCAAGACGTAGGGTAAATCTCCGATCGCAAGGAGACACAAATGGTGAAAAAGTCACCGGAAAACACTACTCCCGCAATTGTGGACAACGTAGAGGCGCTTGAGGCTAAGCTCGCTCAGATGCGAGAGGCCCAGGCGCTTTTTGCTACGTACACGCAGGAGCAGGTCGACAAGATCTTCTATGAGGCCGCCATGGCCGCCAACAAGGCTCGTATCCCGTTGGCGAAGATGGCCATCGAGGAGACCGGCCGCGGCGTTCTTGAGGACAAGGTCATCAAGAACCACTACGCCGCAGAGTACATCTACAACGCTTACAAGAACACCAAGACCTGTGGTGTCCTGGAGCGCGACGAGGCTTACGGCATCACCAAGATCGCCGAGCCCATCGGCATCGTGGGCGCCGTCATCCCGACGACCAACCCCACCTCCACCGCGATCTTCAAGACGCTGATCAGCCTGAAGACCCGCAACGCCATCATCATCTCCCCGCACCCGGCTGCCGCCAAGTGCACCATCGCCGCCGCCAAGCTCGTGCTTGACGCCGCCGTCAAGGCCGGCGCCCCCGAGGGTATCATCGGCTGGGTCGATGTCCCCTCCATCGAGCTGACCAACATGGTCATGCGCGACGTCGACATCATCCTCGCCACCGGTGGCCCGGGCATGGTCAAGGCCGCCTACTCCTCGGGCAAGCCCGCCCTGGGCGTTGGCGCCGGTAACACCCCGGTCGTCATCGACGACACCGCCGACGTGCTGCTCGCCGTCAACTCCATCATCCACTCCAAGACCTTCGACAACGGCATGATCTGCGCTTCCGAGCAGTCCGTGACCGTCATCGACACCATCTATGACCAGGTTAAGGCCGAGTTCCAGAAGCGCGGCTGCTATTTCGTCAAGCAGGGTGCCGAGATGGAGGCCCTGCGTGCCGCCATGTTCAAGAACGGCGCCCTCGATCACCGCATTCCCGGCATGGCTGCCGCCAAGATCGCCGAGCTCGCCGGCATCGAGGTTCCCGCCAAGACCAAGATCCTGATCGCCGAGGTCACCTCCACCGACCCCGCCAAGGAGGAGTTCTCCCACGAGAAGCTCTCCCCGGTCCTGGCCATGTACCACGCCAAGGACTTCCAGGAGGCCGTCGACAAGGCCGAGCACCTGGTGCTCGCCGGTGGCCCGGGCCACACCGCCTCTCTGTACGTGCACCCCGCCCAGGCCGAGAAGATCAGCCTGTTCGAGCACGTCATGAAGGCCTGCCGTATCGTCATCAACACCCCGTCTTCGCACGGCGGCATCGGTGACCTGTACAACTTTGGCATGAAGCCGTCTCTGACCCTGGGCTGCGGCTCCTGGGGCGGCAACTCCGTCTCCGAGAACGTTGGGGTGAAGCACTTGATCAACGTTAAGACTGTGGCCGAGCGCCGTGAGAACATGCTGTGGTTCCGCGCTCCCGAGAAGGTCTACTTCAAGAAGGGTTCCACGCCCGTCGCTCTCGACGAGCTCGGTACCGTCATGGGCAAGAAGCGCGCCTTCATCGTCACCGACCAGTTCCTCTTCAAGAACGGCAACACCCGCGCCATCGAGGCCAAGCTCGACGAGATGGGCATCGCCCACGATTGCTTCTACGACGTCGAGCCCGATCCGTCGCTGCAGTGCGCACGTCGCGGCGCCAAGCAGATGGCTCTCTTTGAGCCGGACGTGATCATCGCCGTCGGCGGTGGCTCCGCTATGGACGCCGGCAAGATCATGTGGATGATGTACGAGCACCCCGAGTGCAAGTTTGAGGACATGGCCATGGACTTCATGGACATCCGCAAGCGTATCTTCACCTTCCCCGAGATGGGCAAGAAGGCCTACTTCGTCGCCGTCCCGACCTCTTCGGGTACCGGCTCCGAGTGCACGCCGTTCGCCATCATCACCGACAAGGAGACCGGCATCAAGTGGCCGCTCGCCGACTACGCGCTGCTCCCCAACATGGCTATCGTTGACGCCGACAACTGCATGACCGCCCCGCGCGGCCTGACCGCTGCCTCCGGCATCGACGTCATGACCCACGCCATCGAGTCCTACGTCTCCATCATGGCTTCCGACTACACCAAGGGCCTCTCCGAGCGCGCTGCTAAGCTCGTCTTCGAGAACCTGCCCTCCAGCTTCACGAACGGCGCCAAGGACCCGCATGCCCGCGAGGAGATGCACAACGCCTCCTGCATGGCCGGTATGGCCTTCGCCAACGCCTTCCTGGGCCTCAACCACTCCATGGCTCACAAGCTCGGCGCTTTCCATCACCTGCCCCACGGCCTCGCCAACGCTGTCATCCTGACCCGCGTCATGCGCTACAACGCCGCTGAGGCTCCCGTCAAGATGGGTACCTTCTCCCAGTATCCTTACCCCAACGCGCTGCACAACTACGCCGAGATGGCCAAGTACTGCGGCATCGAGGGCAAGGACGACAAGGAGGTCTTCGAGAACTTCGTCACGAAGCTCGAGGAGCTCAAGGACTTCATCGGCGTCAAGAAGACCATCGCCGACTACGGTGTTGACGAGCAGTACTTCCTCGACACCCTCGACGAGATGACCGAGCAGGCATTCAACGACCAGTGCACCGGCGCTAACCCGCGCTACCCGCTCATGAGCGAGATCAAGGAGCTCTACCTGGACGCCTACTACGGCCGCGAGCCTCAGGACTACGCCGTCTGCTAGTTTTAGCACGGTTTTTAACGGCGGGGGTGCACGGGTGTTTCACACACCCCCGCCGTCGCTTCTATCGCATCGTTGAAAGGATGCAACCATGCTGCTACCCGATTCCAAGACCGAGCTCGTCCGCCGTGGCAACAAGGTCGTTTACGACCTGGGCGACAAGATTGTCAAGGTCTTTAACGAGACCAAGCCTGTCTCCGACGTGTTCAACGAGGCTTTGAATCTTGCCCGCATCAATGAGTGCGGCATCCCCAGCCCCAAGGCTCTCGAGGTTTCCCAGCTCGAGAACGCCAACGGCTGGGCGCTCGTGACCGAGAAGGTTCCGGGCACCACCCTTGCCGAGAAGATGACTGCCGAGCCCCAGCGCTTTGGTGAGTATCTCGAGATGTTCGTCGACCTCCAGATCGAGATCCACGGCTACACCTCCCCGCTGCTCAACCGTCAGCGCGACAAGTTCGCCCGCATGATCGACAGCCTTGATCAGCTCAATGCCACCACGCGCTACAACCTTCAGGAGCGTCTGGACGGCATGACCAAGGAGTTCAAGGTCTGCCACGGCGACTTCAACCCCTCCAACGTCATCGTCGGCGACGACGGCCAGCTCTATGTGTGCGACTGGGCACACGCCACCCAGGGCTCCCCTGCTGCCGACGTTGCCACCACCTACCTGCTCTTTGCCCTCAACAGCAAGGACCAGGCCGAGGCCTACCTGGAGCTCTACTGCGACCGTGCCGACATGCCCATGCAGGTCGTGCGTCAGTGGACGAGCATCGTCGCCGCTTCCGAGCTCGCTCGTAAGCGCAACGTGAACGATGAGTTCCTTAAGAACTGGATCGACGTCGTCGATTATCAGTAATATCTGAGCGATTTATTTCGCATCGGAGGCACAAGAAAACCCCGCAGCTCATATGGGCTGTGGGGTTTTCCTTTTAGCGATTGAGCACGCAGGCAAGGTAAAATGACGGCCCCGCATCTCCCCTATCTGGAGAAATGCGGGGCCGTCCCGTATATCGAACTACAAGCGAAATCGTCGATTAACGGCGAGCCGCCTTAACAAGCTCGGCAACCTTGGCGACGACCTCGTCGATCGCCACGTCCTCGCGCTCGCCCGTGGAACGGTCCTTGAGCTCCACAGTACCATTCTTGAGGCCACGCTTACCCAGAACGACCTGATACGGGAAGCCCATGAGGTCGTTATCGGCAAACTTAAAGCCGGGACGCTCGTCACGGTCATCGACGACAACCTCGATACCCTCGGCGCACAGGCCCTCGACGATTTGGTCGCAGACGGTTGCGCACTCCTCCTTCTTGGGATCGAGCGGAATCACAGCGACCTCGTACGGGGCAACGGAAACCGGCCAGACGATACCGTGCTCGTCGTTGTGCTGCTCCACGACGGCAGCAAGCGAGCGGGACACGCCCACGCCGTAGCAACCCATGATAAGCGGCTTCTCCTTGCCGTCCTCGTCCATAAAGGTGGCGCCCATGGCCTCGGAATACTTGGTACCCAGCTGGAAGACCTGCGAAACCTCGATGCCGCGAGCAGCAGAGAGCGGCTTGCCGCAGTGCGGGCAGGGATCGCCGGCAACGACGGTTACCAGGTCGGCCCACTCGTCGACGGTAAAGTCGCGCTCGGGGCAGGCACCGGTAAAGTGATAATCGACCTCGTTGGCACCGCAGGCCCACTGTTTGGACTCGCGCAGGCTCTCGTCGCACACCAGGCGAATGCCCTCGGGCAGGTTAACCGGTCCGATAAAGCCCTTATGCAGACCGTAGGTCTGGAGCTCCTCATCAGTCATCATGCGATAGCCCTTGCCAAAGACATGCTCGGCCTTGCAATCGTTGAGCTCGTGGTCGCCCGGAACAATGGCCACGACGGGCTTGCCCTCGGCGTCGATGAGTGCCAGAGACTTACGCGTGCCGTTCTCGGGGAAGCCGAAGAACTTTGCAACGGCCTCGATGGTGCCCATGCCCGGAGTCTCGACCTTGGTAAGCGTACCGTCGCCAGGACCCTCGGTCACAACGACCTTGGTGCTTGCGGCCTCGTCATCGGCAGCAAAGCCGCAATCGTCGCAGTAGACGAGCGAAGCCTCGCCGGCGTCGGCCAAAGCCATGTACTCGACGGAGGTATCGCCACCGATCTCGCCGGAGTCGGCGACAACGGGCAGAGCCTTGATGTAGCAGCGCTCGCAAATGTTGGCATAGGCCTGCTTCATCTTGTCGTACTCCTCCTGCAGACTCTCCTGCGTGGCGGAGAAGCTGTAGGCGTCCTTCATGATGAACTCGCGACCGCGCATCAGGCCAAAGCGAGGGCGGAACTCGTCGCGGAACTTGTCCTGAATGTGGTACAGGTTGACGGGCAGCTGCTTATAGGAGCGCAGCTCATTGCGCACTAGGGCCGTGACGGTCTCCTCGTGCGTGGGTCCGAGCACAAACTCGCGGCCGTGGCGGTCATCAAAGCGCACAAGCTCCTTGCCATAGGCATCGATACGGCCGGACTCACGCCACAGCTCGGCATCGACCATAATGGGCATCATGAGCTCCTGGGCGCCGGCAGCGTCCATCTCGTCGCGCACGATGTTCTCAATCTTGCGGATCGAGCGCCAAGCAAGCGGCAGATAGGAATACAGGCCGGCGGCCTCCTTGCGGATCATGCCGGCACGGAGCAACAGGCGGTGGCTGGCGAGCTCAGCGTCCGCCGGATCCTCTTTAAGCGTCGGCGCATAGAGCTTAGACATATACATTGCTCGAGTCATTTACTTCTCCTCAATAAGCTTGTCGACCTCGGCCATAAGCGCGTCGACAATTTGGTCCTCAGCTACTTTACCAATGATCTGGCCATGCGAAAAGAGCAAGGCCTGACCACGTCCGCAAGCAACGCCCAGGTCGGCATCAGAAGCCTCACCGGGGCCATTAACGGCACATCCCATGACGGCAATCGAAAGCGGCGCGGAATAGTTCTTAAGCCGCTCGGTGACCTCCTCGGCGATGGGAATGAGGTTAACCTGGCAGCGGGCGCACGTGGGGCACGAGACAATCTCGGGACCACGGCGACGCAGGCCCAGCGACTGTAGAATTCCCCAGGCGACCGGCGGCTCCTCAACCGGATCGGCCGTGAGCGACACACGCATGGTGTCGCCGATGCCTTCGGAAAGCAAGATACCCAAGCCTACAGAGCTCTTGATGGTGCCCTGGAGCTTGGTCCCCGCCTCCGTCACGCCCAGGTGAAGCGGAACGTGGGGAATCTCACGTGACAGGGCTCGATAGGTATCGAGCGTCGTTTGCACGCTATGGGCCTTGGCCGAAAGCACAATGTTCGTAAAGCCGCGATCCTCAAAGTGCTTGACGAAGCGCTCGCTCGACATCACGAGCTTTTCGGGCTGCGTGAGGTCGTCGCGCTCGGCAATATCTTGCTCAAGCGAGCCCGCGTTCACGCCAATGCGAATCGCACAGCCCGAGGCACCCGCAGCATCGATCACCGCGTCAACCTTGGCCCAATCGCCGATATTGCCGGGATTGATGCGCAGCTTGGCGGCACCGGCCTCAACGGCACCAATGGCGAGCTTATGGTTAAAATGGATATCGGCGACAATCGGCACCGGAGACTCGACACAGATGGTGCGGAAGCCCTCAAGCGCGGCCTCGGAGGGCACGCTCACGCGCACGATATCGCAGCCAGCCTGCGCCAACGCGCACACTTGCGCAAGCGTTGCCTGGGCATCAGCGGTATCGGTGCAGGTCATGGATTGGACCACCACCGGCGCGCCGCCACCGATCTGCACACCGCCCACACGCACGGGGCGCGTCAACTCGCGAGGCAAAGGATGGGATAAAGACAATCCAAACACTCCCCTACAGAATAAATCGAAGGATGTCGGAACGAAGCATATAGACAAACAGCAGCGCAAAGAGCGCGATGCCCACATAGCTCACAATCGTCTGGACCTTGAGCGGAAGCTCGCGGCCCGCAATCTTCTGAATGATCTCGATGACTAGCTTGCCGCCATCGAGTGGCGGGATGGGCAGCAGGTTCATAAAGCCAAGCGAGAATGAAATGAGGGCGGCAAACGAAAGGAACGTGGCAGGGCCGGCAGCAGCAGCCTGTGAGGACATAACGCTAATACCCACGATCGAAGAGGACTGATCGAGAATCTCCATCGTATGCTGCGGCTGGAGCAGGCGCATCACGCCCTCCGCTGTCTGCACAACATAGGAGAACGACAGGCGAGCCGACGTGATGGGGTCTAAACGGACCACCTGCGTAGAGGCATACACACCTAGGCGATCGTCCTCTTTGAGCGCAACCGTGGTCGAATGCTGCTTGCCGTCACGCTCGTACTCAATGGCGATATCGTCCTTACCGGCAGCCTTGCCGATGGCATCGTAAACGTCCATCCAGGTAGAGCACGATACTCCGTCGACCGAAAGAATCGCGTCGCCGCCCTCGATTCCCGCCGAGGCGGCAATCGAGCCTTCGTCAACCTGGCCAATCACATTGGTATCCACCGGCACGGTGACACCTGCGATGGAATAGATGCTCATAAGGAGCAAAAAACCCGTCAGGATATTGACGATAATGCCCGCAAGCAGCATAAAGGCACGCTTGACAAAGCCCTGGCCCAAATAGGTGTGCGAGCGCTCGCGCGCAAGGAATTCGGCCTCGTCGCACGGCAGTTCCCATACATCGCCCTCGGCAGTCGCATGCCCGCGATCGAACCGACGGCCGTCAAAGGTGGTATAACCCGCCGCGTCACGCGGCAGAGTCTGGTACTTGGTGGGATAGTAGCTGGGCGAAGGCTTTTCCCCTTCTTCATACCAGGGAGCGATAGAGCCCCAGCCCAACAGCAAAGCACAGGCCTCGAGCACATCCTCCTCGGACAGCTCGAGCTCGACGGCAAGATCGGCCACCGTCACCCGGCCGTGGCGATAGATGGCCGCGAGCACGCGATCGGCACACGAGACGTCGGTCGGATCCATACCGCAGATGGCAGCGTAGCCACCCAGCAGCAGCGGGGTCACGCCAAACTTGGTTCCAATGCGACGCGACGTGTAATGGATGTCAAAGCGGCACGGCAGACCCAAAAAGAACTCGGTCACACGGACGCCGCAGGCACGCGCCGCCAAAAAGTGGCCGCCCTCGTGCAAAAACACGAGGACGGAAAGCATCAGCAGGCCCCAAAAGACCGATGAGAGAACGCTCAGAACAGTATCCATAAAACGAAAAAGCAATCCTTATGGGTTAGGAACGGGTTGCGGCGAGCACCTGCGCAGCCTTTTCACGCGCCCACGCATCGGTGTCGCGAAGCTGCTCAAACGAATCGACCACCTGCATATCGTGGGCGTACATGCAGGATTCCACAATGCGATCGATATCGGTAAAGCTGCAGCCATCGTGCAGGAAGGCATCGACGGCGACCTCGTTGGCGGCATTGAGCACGCACGGCATGGTGCCACCCGTCTTGCCGGCACGCTCGGCCAGTGCCAGACAGCGGAAGGTATCCATGTCGGCAGCATCAAACGTGAGCTGCCCCAGCTCGCGGAAATCGATACGAGGCGCCGGAGTATCCCAACGCTCGGGATACGAGAACGCGAACTGGATGGGAATACGCATGTCGGATGCACCGAGATGCGCCATCACGGAGCCGTCGGCGAACTCGACCATAGAGTGAATCTTGGACTGACGCTGCACGACCACGTTAATGAAATCGAGGTCGCAGTTAAACAGATGCATGGCCTCAATGCGCTCCAGGCCCTTGTTCATGAGGGTGGCGGAGTCAATGGTAATCTTGGCACCCATGGCCCACGTGGGATGCGCGAGGGCATCGGCACGCGTCACGCGATCGAGCTCGTCGCGCGTGCGGCCAAAGAACGGACCGCCCGAGCAGGTGAGCCAAATGCAGTGGGCCTCGCGCGGGTTCTCCCCCAGATAGCACTGGTAGATGGCGGAATGCTCAGAGTCGACCGGAATAAGCTGGCCCGGTTGTGCCAACGGCATAAGCAAGTCGCCACCGACGACGAGGGACTCCTTGTTGGCAAGGGCAAGGCGCTTATTCGAGGTCAAGGCCGCATGGCTCGCCTCGAGACCGGCGGCGCCCACAATAGCGACAAGCACGCAGTCGACATCGTCGCGATGCGCGAGCTCGCAAACCGCCTGCGCGCCAACGCCGAGCTTCGTTCCCTCGGGCAACTCCTGCAGCACGGCGTCATCGCCATGATCGACATCGGCCACGGCAACCGCCGGAACCGAGAACTCGCGGGCAGCGGCAACGAGCTCGGAGGTACTGGAGTTAACGGACAGCGCCGTCACCTGCAGGCGATCGGCATGCTGGCGGCACACATCGAGCGCCTGGGTGCCGATAGAGCCCGTACAACCCAGGATGGCAACGCGAAGGCGTCCATCGGGGCCATACGTCGTCTGGAAGGACATTACAGCACGCCTCCGATCATCAGCAACAGCTGCGCGGTGATGCAGCCGAAGATAAGCGAATCGCTACGATCGAGCATTCCGCCGTGGCCCGGGATAAGGTTGCCGGAATCTTTGACGCCCACACCGCGCTTGATGCGCGACTCGATAAGGTCGCCGATAACGCCCAGAATGGACACGACCACGCCGCACAGCAGCGCATAGGGCAGGCTGAGCTTGTAGAAGTGCGTCGCCCACAGGATGAGCCAAATCAAAACCGAGCCCAAGATGCCGCCGGCAAACCCCTCCCAGCTCTTTTTGGGAGAGATCTTGGGAACCATCTTGTGCTTGCCGATACGGCTGCCCACGATGTAGGCAAACGAATCGGAGACCCAAAGGGACGCGCAAACGCCCACCGAAAGCAAGGCACCGGCAAAACCGGGCACGGCATCGCGCAGCAGCACGATAGCCGACAGCATAAAGCCAGTGTAGATGGGACCCATGAGCGTCACGGCCACATCAGAGATGCGGGTACGCGGCGACCAGACATACCAAATGCCCACAGCGAGCATCAAGGCAAAAAGCAGGGCATTCAGCAACATCGAATCGCCCAACGCCGACAGCGGAAAGAGTACGGCGGCAGCGATACCCATGCGCTCGTTAGCCATCTTGCCATCGAGCCTTGTCATACGGAAAAACTCATAGCAGCACAGACCGCTCATGACAGAAACAAAGATGGCCGTGGGCACGATACCCAAAACCAGGCACAGGATAAAGACAACGGCGTAGACGATACCGGCGGCGGCACGGGTAATAAAGCCCGCCAGCCACGAACCGGTGCCGCTCTTCGCTGCAGGCGCTCCCGCAGTGGCAGCTTTGCGCGCAGGCGTCTTGGGAGCAGATGCCTTGGGACGATCGGACACGATTAAGCCTCCTCGGTCTTGCTCAGTCCACCAAACCTACGGTCACGGCCCTGATAGGCCAAAATGGCGTCGACAAGGCCCCAACGATCAAAGTCGGGCCAATAGGTATCGGTGACGTAGAACTCGGAATAAGCCACCTGCCACAGCAGATAGTTCGAAAGGCGCAGCTCACCAGAGGTGCGAATCACAAGCTCAGGATCGGGAAGGCCGGCAGTATAGAGGTGGGAAGCCACCATGTCGTCATCAATTGCGGCAGGATCGATCTTACCGGCGGCAGCGTCGAGTGCAATCTGACGGACAGCGCGGGTAATCTCGGCACGCGCGCCGTAGTTGACGGCAAGCGCCAGCGTCATACCGGTGTGATCGGCGCACTCGGCAAGACCGCGTTCAAAAACGTCGCGGGTCTTCTTGGGCAGCGCGGAAATGTCGCCCAAAAAGACAACGCGCACGTTTTCGCGCTTCAGAAGAGGCAGCTCGTCGATAAACGTCTTGGCAAACAGATGCATCAAGACGTTGACCTCATGCTGCGGACGGTTCCAGTTTTCGGTAGAAAACGCATAGGCAGAAAGCACGTCGACGCCCAGGCGCACGCAGGCGGTAATGATCTCGCGCAGCGAGAGGATACCTGCCTTATGACCCTCGGTGCGTGCAAGACCGCGCGACGTGGCCCAACGACCGTTGCCGTCCATGATGCACGAGATATGGTGCGGAATGTTATTGAGGTCAAGGTCGGAAAAACCGACGCCCGCAGGGGCGTCGGCAAAGTACTCGACCAGTTTATGCTCGTCGTATTGCACCTTAGATCTCCATGACCTCGGCTTCTTTTTCCTTCAGAAGCTCCTCGACCTTGGCGACATACTCATCGGTGTGCTTCTGGACCTTGGCCTGCTCGCGACGGACATCGTCCTCGGTGAGCTCCTCATCGCGCTCGAGCTTGTTGTTGAAGTCGCGACGGATGTTACGGATAGACACCTTGGCCTGCTCGGCGTACTCGCGGCACTCCTTGACGAGTTCGCGACGGCGCTCCTCAGTGGGCGCCGGGAACGGCAGACGAACGACGGTGCCATCAGAGTTGGGGGTAATGCCCAGATCGGAAGCGCCGATGGCCTTGACGATAGCGTTGATGAGCGCCTTGTCCCACGGCTCGATGAGCAGCATGTGAGCCTCGGGGGTCTTGACGGCGGCAACCTGCGTGACCGGCGTGGGGACACCGTAATAATCAACGGTGATGTCGGACAGAATGTTGGCGTTGGCGCGACCGGTACGGACCTTGGAGAAGTTATGCTTGAGGGACTCGAGCGACTTGTCCATATGGGCGGTGATGTTCTCTGCCATGCTTAATCCTCCTGATAGACGAGCGTGCCGACGGGCTCACCC
Source organism: uncultured Collinsella sp. (assembly GCA_938011935.1). Classification (GTDB taxonomy): domain Bacteria; phylum Actinomycetota; class Coriobacteriia; order Coriobacteriales; family Coriobacteriaceae; genus Collinsella. Next base: position 27,551 of record CALLSU010000080.1, on the reverse strand, counting down.
GAAAGCGCGCGCTTGACGGTGTCCTCGCCATCGATGTTGAGGACCAAAATCGGCATACGGTTATCCTGGCACAGTGCCGTAGCCGTGGAATCCATAACCTGCAGGCCGCGGACGAGAACCTCGTGATAGGTAATCTTGTCAAAACGGACGGCATCGGCGCACTTGACGGGATCCTTGTCGTAGATGCCGTCGACCTTGGTGGCTTTAATCAGAATCTCGGCGCCGATCTCGCACGCACGAAGAGCCGCGGCGGTGTCGGTCGTAAAGTACGGATTGCCCGAACCGGCAGCGAAGATGACGACGTTGCCCTTGGACAGATGGTTGATAGCGCGGCGACGAATATAGGGCTCGCAGATCTCGTTCATCTGGATAGCGCTCATCACGCGGCAGGGAACGTCGTTATGCTCGAAGGCATCCTGCAGGGCGAGCGCGTTCATAACGGTTGCAAGCATGCCCATGTAGTCGGCCTGAGCACGCTCCATGCCACCGGCAGCGCCGGCCATGCCGCGGAAAATATTGCCGCCGCCGACAACGACGCCGACCTCATGGCCAACGGCGAGCAGCTCCTTGACCTGCTTGGCAAGATGGTCGGTAACCTTGGGGTCGATGCCATATTGGCCGTCGCCCATCAGTGCTTCGCCGGAAAGCTTAAGAAGCACGCGTTTGTATCGGATGTCGGACAAAGCGATCCTCCTTTAATTAGACTCTCAATATGATAACAAAGGCTTAACGGGGAGCCATGAAAAAGCAGGCTGTGAGTAAAACCCACAGCCTGCTCATTACCAGCTACAAGAGCTTATTTACTCGCCACGGACCAGACGGTCGAAGGCAACGACGGTAATGGAGTCGCCAAGCTCCTTGGAGACCTGCTCAGCGTACTTCTTGATGGTGAGGGAGCTGTCCTTGATGAACTCCTGCTCGGTGAGCACGGACTGCTTGTAGAACTTCTCCAGACGGCCGACAGCCATCTTCTCCTGGATAGCCTCGGGCTTGCCGGACTCGGCAGCCTGAGCCATGTAGATCTGCTTCTCGTGCTCGACGGTCTCGGCCGGAACCTGATCGCGGGTAGCGCAGATCGGGGCGACAGCGGCAACCTGAAGGGCAACGTCGTGAGCGAAGGTCTTGAAGGACTCAGTCTGAGCAGTCTCGGCCTTCTCGAAGGCGAACTCGACGAGGACGCCGATCTTACCACCCATGTGGATGTAAGAAGCGAGCGCGCCGTTCTCGGCCTTGCGGGCAGCGAAGCGGGAGATCTTCATGTTCTCGCCCATGATGTGAATCATCTCGGTGAGCTCGGAGGAAACGGTCTCCTCACCCATCGGCTTCTCGAGCAGAGCGTCGACGTCAGCAGGCTCGGTGGTAGCGACAACCTCAGCGACCTTGGAAGCAAAGCCAGTGAACTTGGCGTTGGAGCCAACGAAGTCGGTCTCGCAGGAGAGCTCGAGCAGAGCGCCGGTCTTGCCATCCTCGGAGACGAACGCGGCTACAGCGCCCTCGTTGGTCTCGCGGCCAGCCTTCTTAGCAGCCTTGGCGAGGCCGTTCTTGCGCAGAACGTCGACAGCGGCGTCCATGTCGCCGTCAGCCTCGACGAGAGCCTTCTTGCACTCCATCATCGGGGAGTCGGTCATCTCGCGGAGCTGCTTGACCATAGCGGCGGTAATCTGGGCCATTGTGGTTCCTTTCAAAGAGATGAAAAAGAATTAACTAAGACTGATTTACTCGGCCTTGGGCTCAGCGGCCATCTCGGCCTCGGAGACCTGCTCCTTGCCGGAGCCAGCGAGGCAGGCGTCAGCCATGAGCTCGCACATAAGGGTGACAGCAGAGATAGCGTCATCGTTGCAGGGGATGCCGTACTCGACCTCGTCGGGATCGGAGTTGGTGTCGATCAGAGCGACGACGGGGATGTTCAGGCGCTGGGCCTCCTTGATGGCGTTCTCCTCGCGCTTGGTGTCGATGACAAAGAGAGCCTGGGGCAGACCCTTCATGTCGCGGGCGCCACCGAGGTTGGTCTGGAGCTTGGTGAGCTCCTTGCCGAGAACAGCCTGCTCCTTCTTGGGGAGCACTGCCATGCGGCCGTCCTCGACCATGGCCTCAAGCTCCTCCATGCGGTTGATGCGGGAGCGGATGGTGACGAAGTTGGTCAGCATGCCGCCGAGCCAACGCTGGTTGATGTAAGGCATGTTGGCGCGCTCAGCAGCGTTCTTGACGGCCTCCTGAGCCTGCTTCTTGGTGCCGACGAACAGCACGTTGCCACCCTTGGCGACGTTCTTGACGAAGGTGTAGGCCTGGTCGGCGTCGAGGATGGTCTGCTTGAGGTCGAGGATGTAGATGCCGTTGCGCTCACCGAAGATGAACGGCTTCATCTTGGGGTTCCAGCGACGGGTCTGGTGACCGAAGTGGCAGCCGGCCTCGAGCAGGGTGCGGATATTAATCTTGGTAGCCATGTTAAACCTCCTGTGGTTTGCCTCCGCGCGGGGTCATCCTCCAAAACCAACCCGGACATGTGCTACCAAAGCCCGGGCACCACGGTATGAAGTAGCCGCGCGTGCGTGATAAAAACATGTTGCCGTGAAGCAACCCGATGAATGATAGCAGGAATGCCTCTTCCTGCCAACCCGCAATCAAAACCACACACCTGAGTGTGGCGCGGGACGTGCCAGCCACTATTCGCCGCGGGGATGGGCTTGAGCCACGGCACGTTTGAGCCGATCGGGTGTGAGATGCGTGTAGATCTGCGTCGTGGACAGGCTCGCATGACCTAGCAGCTCTTGAACCGAGCGCAGGTCCGCACCGCCCTCGAGCAAGTCGGTCGCAAAGGTATGGCGCATCGCATGCGGGGCGATGTCGGCCGGAATGCCGGCGAGCGTCGCCAGCGTATGGAACCGCCGCCGGAGCATCGCGGCGCTCATGCGATTGCCGCGCGCCGATATAAGCAGCGGATGCGGCCCGGTAGCGAGGTCGCGGCGCTTTGCCCGAGCGAGCAACTCCGGCCTCCCCTCTTCAATATAGAGACGCGTCACATCGAGCGCACGACGATACAGAGGAACGATGCGCTCCTTGCTTCCCTTGCCCCACAGGCGCAGCGTGCGCTCGGACCATGAGATGGATTCCACATTGAGCGCCGCAAGCTCTGAGATGCGGGCACCCGAGGCATAGAGCAACTCGAGCATCGCCGCATCGCGCAGTCCCGCGGGCGTTGAGGTATCAGGCGTCTTGAGCAGCGCCTCGACCTGCTGGGTCGTAAGGACGCCCGGCAGGTCACGCGGCAGCTTGGGCGACGCGATCGCCGAGACCGCATCGCCCTCGACAATCCCCTCGGCAGCCATCCAGCGATAGAGAGATCGAATAGCCGACAGGTGCGCCGCAAGCGTTCGGGGAGCCACCTGCTCACGCGAAAGCTCGGCAAGATAGCGACGAATGGTGCGCACGTCGGCAGCGAAAGCATCAATATCCTCGCGCTCGCACCAGGCAGCAAAGCGCTCTAGCCTCGAGCCATAGGCCGTCACCGTGTTGGGAGAAAGCCCCTCGACGCGTGCGATATAGGCGATAAAAGAGTCGACGGTGTCGTACAGGTCAAAGGCTATGACCGGTCGCCTCCAAACAAGTCGGAACGCGTGGCCAAGTAGGCATCGAGGGCCTCGAGCGCACGGTCCGCATAGGCCTGATAGCGGTCGCGCTTGCTGCGGCGCTTACCGTCCTCGAGTGGCGGCACCAGGCCAAAGTTGACATGCATAGGCTGATAGCCCACGGTGGCGGGATCGGTCGCATAGCCCACGAGCGCACCCAGGGCGCCCACACGCGGCAACTCGACGCCCGCGGCACCGATAGCCTCGGCATAGGTGTTGAGCGCCGCGAGCAGACCTGTCGCCACGGCTTCCATGTACCCCTCGGTGCCGGTGATCTGACCGGCCAGGCGCACGCCGGTACCGGGCACGGCAAAGGTGCTATCGAGCACGTGAGGGGCGTCGACAAAGGTATTGCGGTGCATGACACCGTAGCGGAAGAACTCAGCGTTCTCCAGGCCCGGCACCATATGGAAGACGCGCTTCTGCTCGCCAAAGGTCAAGTTGGTCTGGAAGCCCACCAGGTTATAGGCGGTCTTCTCCTTGTTCTCGGCACGCAGCTGAATCGCCGCCCAGGGGCGACGTCCGGTACGCGGGTCGGTGAGGCCGACGGGCTTCATGGCGCCAAAGCGAATGGAGTCCTTGCCGGTGCGCGCAACTTCCTCGGCAGGCTGGCAGGCTTGGAACAGATCGCCGCCCTCAAAGTCTTTGAGCACCACGCGGTCGGCCGTGGTAAGCGCCTCGATAAAGGCCTCGTACTCCTCCTTGTTGAGCGGAGCGTTGAGATAGTCGCCGCTCCCCTGCTCCTCGTAGCGCGACTGCGAGAACAGCACGTCCATATCGAGCGTGGAGGCATCGACGATCGGCGCCGCCGCATCAAAGAATGCCAGGGCATCGCCACCGACGAGCTTCATAACCTCTTCGCTCAGCGCCGGTGAACACAGCGGGCCCGCGGCAATGACCACGTGACCCTCGGGAATCTGTGTGACCTCACCGTGCACGACCTCGATATTGGGACGAGCGGCAACCTCGGCCTCGACAAGCTCGGAAAACTTGACGCGGTCGACCGCCAAGGCGCCACCGGCGGGAACAGCCGCGCGATGGGCGCAATCGAGCAGGACTGAACCCATGCGCTCAAGCTCGGCCTTCAGCAAACCAGCCGCGGAATCCGGACGGGTCGACTTAAACGAATTCGAGCAGACGAGCTCTGCCAGGCGATCGGTATGGTGAGCCGGGGAGCTCACCTGGGGGCGCATCTCACACAGCTTTACGGCAAAACCGCGATCTGCCAGCTGGATCGCGCACTCCGAACCCGCCAGACCGCCACCGATAACTGTCACCTGATCGAACTGCATCTGCAAACACCTTTCTAATTGACACGTTTTCCATTGTGACCGAAGGGTGTCTGGGCGTGAAGGGCAAACTTGGAGGGCGCATACCTTCCATCCATCATGCGCTCGATAAGACCCTCGAGTTCAAGCGAACCCAAGAGTTTGAGTACGCCGACAGCATCGAGCGAGACGAGCGCCGCGATGTCGTCGACCTTGAGCGGAGAGGCGATGAGCGCATGCATCACGGTCTGCTGCGTTGGATCCAGGTCGGCAATGCCGGGAGCATCGGGGCGCGAGTAGCGCAGGGTTCCGTAGATGCGTGAGATAGCCATCTCGATAGATTCCTCGTCGACGATGCAGCAGGCACCGTTCGCAATGAGGTAATTCGTGCCACGCGACTCGGGCGATAGGATCGACCCCGGCACGGCAAGAAGTTCGCGCCCCAAATCCATAGCAGCCTCAGCTGTAGAAAACGTCCCGGAAGGCATACCCGCCTCGGATACAAAGAGGGCTTGCGACAGGGCCGCGATCACGCGATTGCGGCGCGGAAAGGCAAACTTGCGCGGACCCATGCCCCACGGAGAGATCGACACGACCGCGCCGCCCGTATCGAGCGTGCGCGTAATAAGCCTCGCGCTCGAACGCGGGTAGACCACGTCGGCGCCCGTCCCCAGCACCACGACGTGTTTGCCGCCGGCGTTGACCGCAGCCCAACCCGAGGCCTGGTCACAACCAACCGCGCCGCCCGAAACTACCGTCACTCCCGCCTCGACCGCAACCTTTGCCGCAAGCTCTGCCACGGCAAGACCATACGGCGTGGCCTTGCGCGCGCCGATGATGGAGAGCGCGGGTGTCGAAAGCACCTCGGGATTGCCGCGCACATAAAGCGTCTGGGGTACATCAGAAAGCTCCAAAACGGTCTCGGGATACAACGCATCACCTGGATGCAGCTCAAAGGTCCCCTCGGCCATCATTGGTCCCTCCTTCCCTGGTACATCGCCGCCTCGAGCACGTGGTCCTGCGTCACTTGCTCGCTCTCGGCGACGTCTGCAATCGTGCGCGCAATGCGAACCAGGCGCACGATGCCACGCCCTGTGAGATGCGTGCGCTTCGACAGGCCGAGTACGCATTTCTCGGCAGCATCATCGAGCTCAAAGGTCGAAACGACGCCGTCAATGGACCGCGTCTCGTCATCCTCGGCCTCGGCATCCGCATCGTCCATGCGGGATTCGCGCCAAGCGCGAAAGGCGCGACCGCGCACAACGTAGTCACGTAACTCGGCCGACGACATGCCCTCCGCACCCTCGATAATCACTTGAGGGTCGGGACGGGTCACATCGATCATCATGTCGATACGGTCGGCCAAAGGACCGCGCAGTTTAGACCGATAGCGCTCGACCATCGCCGCCGAGCAGCGACACGGCACCTCGCGATCGCCCAAAAAGCCGCAGGGGCAGGGATTGCTCGCAGCCAGCAGCTGAAAGCGCGACGGGAAGGTAAAAGCCCCGTCGACGCGTACGATCCTCACGTAGCCGCGCTCGATGGGCTGACGCAGCGTCTGCAGCACGCCAGTGGGAAACTCGGCAAGCTCGTCCAAAAAGAGCACGCCGCCATGAGCAAGGCTGATCTCACCCGGGTGCACCGGGCGCCCGCCGCCGATAAGGCCTGCGGTCGAAATACTGTGGTGGGGACTGCGGAAGGGGCGGTGCCCCGCCAACAAGCCATCAATGTTCTCACCCAAAACCGAATGGATGCACAGTGCCTCCTGCTGATCCTCAACGGAAAGCTCGGGCAGGATGCCGGTCATACGGCGTGCGAGCATCGTCTTGCCCGATCCCGGAGACCCGATCATGAGCAAGCCGAGTTCTCCTGCCGCCGCAAGCGCCATGCCGCGTTTAGCGACTTCCTGCCCCAGCACGTCTGCATAGTCGAGCTCGGGCTCAAAGGTCGCCTCGACACCCTCGGAATCCAAGTAGTGCCGTGCGGCATCGCCCATGCCGTGAGTAAGCTGAGACAGATGGTCGATAAAGCCGCAATCTACGCCCGCGAGTGGCACATGCTGGTCGGACCTGCCGGCGATAAAAGACAGCCCCATGTCGCGAGCCAATAGCTGAAACGCCACCTCGCCCTTGACGGGAAGCACCGTACCGTCCAGACCAAGCTCACCTGCGATAAGGCAGCGATCGAGGTTGTCACGGGGAATCTGCTCATCGGCCGCTAGAACCGCGATGGCGATGGGCAGGTCAAAGCCGCTACCGGTCTTGCGGATATCGCCGGGTGCCAGGTTAACGGTAATGCCCGAGCGCGGGATCTCGAACCCGGCGGAGCGCATCGCGCAGCGAATACGACCGCGTGACTCCATCACCTCCATACTCGGAATGCCGAGCATCTGGATGCCCGGAACGCCACCGGCAAGCGAGACCTCGACCGTGACGTGAATCGCCTCGACGCCGCGGATGCAGGCCGCGTGAACGGCAAACGTCTCGAACGCCATCACGACACCTGCCAATCGAACGCGTTGTACTGATGCTCGATCTCGGCGATATGCCCGCCGCGGATGGTGACACCCACAGCATCGAAGCGAATCGCCTTGAGCGGATAATGCTCCATGAGATAGCAACTTGCGATGCGGCGGTAGCGGCGTTGCTTTTGGGCGTCCACGGCCTCCTCGGGAAAGACCCGCGTGGTGCAATCCAGCGAAACGCGTCTGGTCTTGACCTCGGCCATCACCACGACATCGTCGAGCTCATCGAGCAGCACCAGATCGGCCTCGCCCTCGGTGCAACGATAGCCCTGCTCCAGCAAGGTGTAGCCGCGCTCGTTAAAGTAGTCGATGGTGATCAGCTCGCCCAGCATGCCTAGCTCGCGGGGACTGAGTCCCTTGATAAACTCGGGCGTCATCGCCCCGGAGTCGAGCTCGCCGTTTTCCCAACGCTCCTTGAGCTGCTGCGTCTTGCTCTTTTTGCTTGCGGCACTCATGGGGTCTCCTTTCCCGCACACTGCATTGCCCCGATGATGAGGGCACCTTTCATGCGGGTAAGTACCGGAAGCAAACCAAAAGCTGACCAAATGCCGTCAAAAAACGGGCCGTACGCAACAATGGTGTTGCATACGGCCCGCTACCAGCAGGTTTATAAAACCCCAGAGGTCCATGTCTCCACAATTGGCCTAGAAAAGGCGCTCAGTCTGCAGAAAGTTTCCGCAAAAGCTCACGCGGTGCAGCGGACAAAGTCCATGTTTGCGAATGGCCTCGATGTGCTCGGGGCTCGCATAGCCCTTCGACTCGGCCAGATGGTACTCGGGATACTCGGCGTCGTACTCGACCATCATCTCGTCACGCGTGACCTTGGCCATGATGGACGCCGCGGCGATGCAGGCGATCTTGGCATCGCCCTTCACCACATCGCGCTCGTTAGGAACGGCGCCCAAGGGGTTGCCATCCATAAGCACGCAATCGGGCTCGAGCCCCGTATCGGCCACGGCGCCCGCAACGGCGGTACGGATAGCACGGGCCATGCCCATCTCATCGATATCCTTAGGCGCGATATGGCAAAAACCGATCGCCGTCGCCACCTCGGCAATCTTCACTGAGAGCAACTCGCGGCGCGCCGGCGTGAGCTTTTTGGAATCGTTGATGCCCCAGACGCGCGGCTCCATAGGAAGGCAGACAGCGCATACCGTCAAAGGACCGGCCACCGATCCGCGACCCACCTCGTCGACACCAACGACCACTCCATCGCCGCCAAGCTCATGCATAAGCTCGTACATGTCATTGACGCGCTCGCGCTCGGCAAGCTCTTTGGCATGGCGTTTGAGGGCGCGTTCGCAAGCCTTGATCACCTGCTGGCGCGGATCCTCGCGATAATGCTCCACGAGGGCGGGAATCTCCTCAAACGTAGCGCTCGCCAGCTCGCCAGCAACTTGCGATGCCGAAACCGAGCTCGTCATATTGGCCATACCAGGCCCTCCTTGCATGCAAATCGGATAAAAAGAAGGGCCACCCGAAGGTGACCCTTACGTCCAAACGAGTGGACAGACGCTGCGATCTTCTTAGCGCTTCTCGGGGATGCGAGCAGCCTTGCCCACCTTGTCGCGGAGGTAGTACAGCTTGGCGCGACGGACGCGACCATGACGAACGACCTCGAGCTTGGCGATCTTGGGGCTGTGAAGCGGGAAGGTACGCTCAACACCGACACCGAAGGACATCTTGCGGACGGTGAAGGTCTCGCGGGCACCGGCGCCGGCCATGCGGATGACGTCGCCCTGGAAGACCTGGATGCGCTCGCGGTCGCCTTCCTTAATGCGGTAGTGAACCTTGACGTTGTCGGCGACGCGAACCTGAGGAATGTCCTCGCGGATCTGCTGACGCTCGATTGCGCGGATGTAATCCATGTGCAATTCCTTACTCTTCTAGAGGTGCCGTACCACCTTGGCCGGCACGTAGTTGAACAAACGTATTCGAGTATACACGCGCGGGTTTCTGCTGCAAGAACAATTTTTTACGCAGACAAAAAGACAAAACCCGCACATGATAACCGCCCGCCTCACGAATGAGACGGGCGGCATGAAGGGGGCTACGCTAGGCGTCTAAACCCAAAACGTTAGGCGGAACGCTTGGCCTCGAGCTTGGCCTGAGCGGCAGCCAGGCGTGCGAGGGGCACGCGGTAGGGCGAGCAGGACACGTAGTCCACGTCGGCCACGTTAAACAGGCCTTTGATGGACTTGGGGTCGCCGCCGTGCTCGCCGCACACGCCAAAGTGCATGTCGGGGTTGGTGGCTCGGCCCTTCTCGACGGCCATACGCACCAGCTCGAGCACCGCTGTGTCGATGGTCTCGAAGGGATTGTCCTTCAAGATCTTCTTATGCATGTACAGCGGGATGAACTTAGCCTCGGCGTCATCACGCGAGAAACCGAAGGTCGTCTGGGTTAGGTCGTTGGTGCCAAAGCAGAAGAAGTCTGCGTGATGGGCGATCTCGTCAGCGACCATGCAGGCGCGCGGCAGCTCGAGCATCGTGCCCACGGGAATATTGAGCTCGACGCCCTCTTCGTCGGAAACCTCGGCGATCACGCGCTCGATAACCTCGCGGGTCTGAACATGCTCGGCCGTAATGGAAACGAGCGGGACCATAATCTCGGGACGCGGATCGACGCCCTCCTTGATGAGGCGAGCGGCAGCCGTGGCGACGGAGCGGACCTGCATGAGCGGCAGATCGCTAAAGACGATGGACAGGCGCACGCCGCGTAGGCCGAGCATCGGGTTGGACTCGACCATGCCGTCGATACGACGCAGGCGGGCGCGCAGGACGGCAAGCTCTTCCTCGCTGGCGCCAGCGGCTTCCTTCTTGGTGATGGCGACCTCGAGCTCGCGAGGATTATCCAGGAACTCATGAAGCGGCGGATCGAGCAGGCGGACGACCACATCGCGACCGGACATAGTCTTGAACATCGCCAGGAAGTCCTCGGTCTGAACCTTGAGCAGGTCGGCCAGGGCCTGCTGCTTCACGGCCTCATCGTCAGACAGGATAAAGCTCTGGATGATGTTCTTGCGGTCGCCCAGGAACATGTGCTCGGTGCGGCACAGGCCGATGGCCTCGGCGCCAAACTCGAGCGCGAGCGCGGCATCCTCGGGGTTGTCGGCGTTGACGCGCACATGGTTGGCGTGGCCACAGGTCTCGTCCAGGCGAATCTCGTCGGCCCAGGACAGGATGGTGTCCAGGTCGCCGGTGAGCTCGGCCGAAACCAGATCAACGGCGCCATCGACGACGATACCCTGGGTGCCGTCGATGGAGATGACATCGCCCTCGTGCAGCACGCGGTCGCTGCCCTCGATGCGTACGACCTTCTCAGCCGCGTCGATGTGGAAGCGCTCGACGCCGCAGACGCAGGGCGTGCCCATACCGCGAGCGATAACGGCGGCATGGCTCGTCTTGCCACCGTGGCTGGTCAGGATGCCCTCGGCGGCGACCATGCCCTTCAGGTCATCGGGGTTAGTCTCCCAGCGAACCAGAATGACCTTGTGACCCTCGGCGGAACGCGCGACAGCGTCGTCGCTCGAGAACACGACCTCGCCCACGGCGGCACCGGGGCTGGCGTTAAGACCGCTGGCCAGGGCCTCGTACTTCTTGGAGGCGTCGAACTGCGGGTGCAGGAGTTGGTCGAGCTGCGCGGGATCGATACGGTTCACAGCCTCCTCGCGGGTGATCAGGCCCTCCTCGACCATTTCGATGGCAATGCGCAGGGCGGCGGTGGCAGTGCGCTTGCCCACACGGGTCTGGAGCATCCAGAGCTTGCCCTGCTCGATGGTGAACTCGATATCGCACATATCGCGGTAATGGTCCTCGAGCGTCAGGAAGACACGCTCGAGCTCCTCGCCCGCGGACTCGAGGCCCGGAGTGGCCTTGAGGTCGGCGATGGGCTCGGTGTTGCGGATGCCGGCGACGACGTCTTCGCCCTGGGCGTTAACCAAAAAGTCACCGTAGAACTCCTTGGTGCCGTCGGCCGGATTACGCGTAAAGGCGACGCCGGTCGCGGAGGTCTCACCCTTGTTGCCAAAGGCCATGGCCTGCACGTTGACGGCGGTACCGAGCTCGTCGGAAATGCCATGCTGTTTGCGATAGATGCAGGCACGCTCGTTCATCCAGCTGCCAAAGACGGCCTGGATGGCAAGGCGTAGCTGAAGCTCCGGGTCGTGCGGGAAGACGGGCTTGCCGTCAGCGACCTCGAGCTCGGGATACAGGGCGGCCTCGACGTTATCAGAGAAGATGCCCTTGAAGGTCTCGACAAGCTCCTGAAGGTCCTCGGCCGAAAGCTCGGAATCGACGCGAACACCGGCGACCAGGCGGGCCTGGGTCAGGGCGTTCTCGAACAGGTCGGCATCAACACCCATAACGACGTTGGAGAACATCTGGATAAAGCGGCGGTAGCTATCCCAGGCAAAACGCGGATTTTGCGTCTGGGCGATGAGCCCCTGTACGGAGTCGTCGTTGAGGCCCAAGTTGAGGACCGTGTCCATCATACCGGGCATGGAAAATGGAGCGCCCGAGCGAACCGACACGAGCAGCGGATCATTGTCGTCACCGAGCTTCTTGCCACAGCGGGCCTCGAGGTCGGCCTCGGCGGCAACGATCTCATCGAGTGCGCCTTCGGGCCAGACGTTGCCGGCACCGGAGTACTCGACGCAAGTCTGGCAGGTAATGGTAAAGCCACCGGGAACCGGCAGGCCGATGCGGCTCATCTCGGCAAGGTTTGCACCCTTGCCGCCAAGCACGAAGTTCATGGACTTGTCGCCCTCAGTGACACAGGTGCCCTGGGCGTCGGTTCCAAAACGGTAAACCCTCTTGCAATCGCTCACGATACTTCCCCTTCCATGCGCTTACGCGCACGACCGTGGTAACGAATCGACCCGCCGGATGCGGGCCGTGAGGGAACTATACGGCCGGATTTGAACGGGCTTGAGCAGAGGATACGCGGTTTCGTAAACGTGCTAAAACTGGCGGTAAACGGTAGGTAAAGTTGGTTACCTTATGAAGATACCACTACAATAAAAAAGCAGGTCAGATGCGATATTTTTGCTAAATCGCTTTACCATAAGTAGCTAATTTGGGACGGGGCTTTTTTAGCTGCCCCCGTCGGCAATCGGCCAAAAAGCTCGCGGCCTCAGTCGGGGTAGCTAAAAAAGCCCCGTCCCAAATTAGCTACTTTTGTTGAGTTCGACGGGCGGCTCGGCGGGCGCGAGCTTCTTGGATTTCCTCCAAGTGGCTAATGATCTCGGCAGCGCTCTCCTCGATGGCCTTGCCGTCGGTACGTACCACAAAGCAGCCTAGGCGCTTCATGAGCGCACGGGCTTCCTCGAGCTCGCTGTGCACGCTCTCGGGCTCGGCATAGGAGCCGGCAACGGCACGGGCGTAGTCATCGCCCAAGCGGCTATCGCGAATCTCGGAAATCACATCGACGGTCGAAATCAGGCCAAACAAACGCATCGGGTCGACCTCGTAAATCGACTTCGGCGGCTCCATGCCATGGGCCAACGGAACATTGGCAACCTTGTAACCTTGATAGGCCAGATACATCGACAGCGGCGTCTTGGACGTGCGCGATACGCCCAGCAGCACGATATCGGCACCCGACAGATCGTCGCAACCGCGCCCGTCGTCGTGCTCAACGAAATACTCCATGGCCTCGATACGATGGAAATAGCGGTCATCAGTCTTGTGAATCACGCCCGCGACGCCCTTTGGCGACACACCGATGAGCGACGACAGCACGGCGAGCGTCGGGCCGATCAGGTCGACCGAACGGATATGCAGCATACCCAGGTAATCGAGCACACGGGCGCGAAGCGCCGGATCGACAATGGTGTGAAACACGGCAATATCGCGATGGTCGGCATCGACGCGCGGCCCCACAAATGACTTGACCTGCTCCACGGAAGTCACCTTGGGCAGACGTAAAACGCGAAAAGCCCCTTCATCAAATTGCCCGGACGCCGCAAGCACCACCTCACAAGCGGTATCGCCGAGCGAGTCGGAGATAACGATAACGGTGGGACGAGCGGTGACCGGGCAATCCATGCGGGGCTCCTTTTGCGCTTACGCGCAGGCTGGCTTACTTTTTGCGGGCAAGCTCACCGATGTTGGCAATGCCGGAGAAAACGGCCTCGAAGCGGTTGAGCAGCTTAAGGCGATTATCGCGGAGCTGCTCGTCCTTGTCCATGACCATGACCTCGTCGAAGAAGCGGTCGATGGGGGCGCGCAGGGCGGCAAGGGCGGCAAATGCGGCCGGGTAATCCTCGGCAGCAAGGGCGGCGTCGACAGCGGTCTGAGCAGCCTCGGAGGCATCGGCAAGCGCGAGCTCGACCTCGCCCATCAAGGCGCGGTCGTACTCCGCGCCCAGCTCGGGCTTGGAGATATGCGCGGCGCGAGCATAGGCGGTCGCAAGGTTGTCGAACGTCTCGGCGTCGTTCTTGCGGGCCTCGTCGAGGGCGGCGCAGCGGGCGAAGAAGACGGACGGGGCGATGATGTGCACCGCAGAGACGGCGGCAACGGTATCGGCCGGGATCTTTTCGTCGCGGGCCATGCTCACCAGGCGGCCATGGAAGAAGTCGTGAACCTGCTGGGCGACCTCGACGGCGTCGAACTCAATGCCCTGCTCACTGTAGAGCTCGAGGGCGAAGTCGATGAGCGACGTGGGGTCGATCGGCAGACGGTCGCGCAGGATGTTGATGATGCCGATAGCGGCACGACGCAGCGCGTAGGGGTCCGAAGAGCCGGTCGGGGGCTCGCCGATGGCAAAGATACCGGCAATGGTATCGAGCTTGTCGGCGCAGGCCACGATGCAGCCAGCGGTGCCCTCGGGCAGCTCGTCACCGGCAAAGCGGGGACGATAATGATCGCGAATGGCATGAGCGACCTCGTCGTTCTCCCCCATCGCGGTCGCGTAATAACCGCCCATCACGCCCTGCTGGCTCGTGAACTCAACGACGGCGTTAGATACCAGGTCGGCCTTGCACAGGTGCGCGGCACGGCCGGCGTCGGCTGCCAGATGAGCACCCAGGTGTGCCTCACGGGCAATAGCGAGCGCGAGCTGCTCGATGCGCTCGGACTTGGCGAGCACGCTGCCGAGCTTCTCCTGGAAGGCGACCTTGGCCAAACGCTCACGGAACTCGTCGAGGGAGATCTTCAGGTCCTCCTCGTAGAAGAACTTTGCGTCGTCCAGACGGGCGCGCACGACGCGCTCGTTGCCGTCGATCACGCGCTCGGCGTTCTCGGGCTTGCTGTTGGAGACGACCACGAACTCACGCGTCAACTTGCCCTCGCCGTCATAGATCGGGAAGTAGCGCTGGTTGGTGAGCATGGACTCGCAGATGATCTCGTGCGGAACCTTGAGGAACTCCTCATCGAAAGTACCGACGAGCACCGTCGGCCACTCGCAGAGGTTGATAACCTCCTCAAAGACCTTCTTGGGCGTGTCGACATGGCAGCCGGGACGGGCAGCCTCGACCTCAGCGATACCGGCGAGGATGGCCTCGCGACGACGCTCGGCAGAAAGCACGCCGGCGTCCTCGAGCACCTGCTCGTAAACGGCGGGGCTGGCAACCACATGGTCACCAGGGCCAAGTACGCGATGACCACGCGTGGTGTTGCCACTCGTCACGTCGGCAAACGACACGGGCACGACATCCTCGCCCAAAAGGCAGCAGATCCAACGAACCGGACGAACAAAGGTCGCGTGCTCGTGGCCCCAGCGCTGGCTGCGGTAGTTGGGCCACTGCAGGCCGGCGATGGTCTTCTCGCACAGAGCGGTCAGAATCGGCGTAGCCGGTGCGGAGGGAATATTCTTCTCGGCGAACACATACTCGCGACCGTCGGTGTCCTCGCGACGGACAAGGTCCTCGGCAGCCACACCGCACTTGCGGGCAAAGCCCTGGGCGGCCTTGGTGGCGTTACCGTCAGCGTCGAAGGCAATGTTGGCCGCGGGGCCACGCTTGACCTCGTGAACCTCATCGGTCGCGGTGGCGACGTCGGCAACGAGTGCAGCCAGGCGACGCGGACTCGAGATCACGCGGACCTCGCCGTGGGCCAGACCGGCCTCGTCGAGACCCTTGGCGATCATGGTGCCAAGCTGCTTGACGGCATTGTTCAGCGGTGCAGAGGGCATTTCCTCCGTACCGATCTCAAACAGGAAATCCTTAGCGTCTGCCATGGCTTACGCCACCTCGCCTTCCTGGTCGGCATTCTCGTTGACTCCGGCGACCTCGGCCATGTAGGCCTCGCAGCACGCCTTGGCGACGGCGCGGACGCGCAGGATGTAGTTGGCACGCTCGACCGCGGACAGCGCGCCGCGGGCATCGAGCAGGTTGAAGGCGTGGCTGCACTTCATGACGCAGTCGTATGCCGGCAGCGGCAGCTTGCGCTCCAGACAGGAGTGGCACTCGGCCTCGTAGTCGTCAAACTTCTGACGCATCATCTCGACGTTGGCGACCTCAAAGTTATAAGCGCTGAACTCGCGCTCGTTCTCGAGGAACACGTCGCCATAGGTCATGGGCGTGCCGTCGGGCAGGTAGCTCCACACCAGGTCGTAGACGGAGTTGACGCCCTGAGCGTACATGGCGATACGCTCTAGGCCGTAGGTGATCTCGACGGGCACGGGGTCGACCTCGATGCCGCCCACCTGCTGGAAGTACGTAAACTGCGTGACCTCCATGCCGTTGAGCCAGACCTCCCAGCCAAGGCCCCAGGCGCCAAGGGTCGGGCTCTCCCAGTCGTCCTCGACAAAACGGACGTCATGGTCATTGGGGTCCAGGCCAATGGCGGCAAGAGACCCCAGGTAGAGCTCCTGGGCGTTGACCGGCGAGGGCTTGATGAGCACCTGGAACTGATAGTAGTGCTGCATGCGGTTGGGGTTCTCGCCGTAGCGGCCGTCGGCGGGACGGCGGCAGGGCTGCGCATAGCAGGTGCGCCACTCGGCGGGACCGAGCGAGCGCAGCGTGGTCGCGGTATGGAAGGTACCGGCACCGACCTCGGAGTCATAGGGCTGCATAATGACGCAGCCCTGCTCGCCCCAGTACTGCTGGAGGCGCAGGATGATGTCTTGGAAGGAAAGCGATGAAGCGTTCATGCCTCTAATATCCCCTCGTCGAAACGATTACACGGTTAGGTACTGTACTATAGCGGTTTTTAGTCGATAGCGCCGATGCGGTTGAGCGGCCAGTAGCGCACAAGCGCCACAGCGATCAAATCAGAGCGATCGACGGGACCAAAGTAGCGTGAGTCGGCAGAGTTTTCGCGGTTGTCGCCCATCACCCACACGCACCCGTCGGGAACCGTGTAGGGATAGCTTACCTGAGCGCTAGGCGCTTGGACCGAAAGCGGCCAGCTCATGCCCGTCGTATAGTCCTCGTCGAGCGCTTGGCCGTCAACGACCACCTTGCCATCCTGCAGGTCGACCGTCTGGCCGGCCGTGGCAATAACACGCTTGACAAGAACATCATGCTCGGAGGTGCCATCGGGGTTGTGAAACACCACGATATCGCCCTGCTTGACGGGCTGACCGAGCTCGAGGCTCACCTTTTGTGCCAGGATCTGGTCGCCAATCTCGATCGTGGACTCCATGGAGCCGGTGGGCACCACAAAGGGCTCGACCACAAACGAGCGAATCAAGAAGGTGGCGACCAGTGCGATCGCGATGACCGCGATCCACTCAAAAGCGCCCCTCAACGCGGAATGCTGCGATGGAACCATTCTCACTCCTCGCTCTGCGAATACGAAGCGTCCAAAATCTCCTGCGCGTAAGCGCGCTCCTCGGGCGTGAGCCGCGCCGTCTCGATCAAGTCGGGACGCCAGCGGCAGGTGCGCTCGATGGCGTTCTTGCGACGCCAGACATCGACCTTGGCGTGATCGCCGCTCACAAGCACCGGCGGCACGCCCTCGCCGTTGAACTCGGCGGGACGGGTGTACTGCGCGTACTCGAGCAGGCCTCCGTCCTCGGCGGTCGAGAACGACTCGTCCACATTGCTCATCTCGTCGCCCAGGGCGCCGGGAATCAGGCGTACGACGGCATCGGCAACGACCATAGCGGGAAGTTCGCCACCCGTAAGCACGTAGTCGCCGATCGACAGACGCTCATCGGCATACGCATACGCACGCTCGTCGACGCCCTCGTAGCGGCTGCACACAAACAGCAGGCGCTCGCTTTTGAGCAGACGCTCGGCCACATGCTGCGTAAAAGGCTCGCCACAGGGGGTAAAGAACACCACCGTCGGCTTAGGACCCTCTGCGCTAATGGCCTCGATGGCCTCTGCGATAGGCTCGACCTTCATGAGCATGCCCTGCCCGCCGCCGTACGGCTCGTCATCGACGGTACGATGGCGGTCGTGCGTCCAGTCGCGCAGGTTATACGCCTTATAATCAAAAAGGCCGGCCTTGCGGGCGCGGCCCAAAATCGATGTGGACATGACGGGCTCAAACATCTCGGGAAAGACCGAAAGGGTCTCGATCAGCATGTTGTCCTCCCTACTTGTCCATATCGATCAGGCCGTCCATAACGTGGACGGAAATTGTTCCTTTGTCGGGAAGATCGAGCACAACCTGCTCGATCACGGGAATCAGTACCTCGCCGTACCGATCACCCTCGACAACCCAAACATCGTTAGCGGGCGTCGACATGATCTCGACGATCGTGCCGAGCGAACCGAAGCGCTCGTCTACCACCTCGCGACCCATCAGGTCGGTATAGGCGGCGTCGAGCGAATCGAGCTCAAAATCGTCACGATTTGCCAACACATAGCATCCCGTGATGCCCTCGGCGGCCGTCAAGTCCTCAATGCCCTCAAACAAGACCAGATCGCCATCGCCCGTATCGGTGACGGACACGACCGTGCAAAAGCGGTCGCGCTTGAGCGCCGGCGGCGTCAGGGCGACGCGCATACCCGGCTCTAATACAGAAGGAAGCCCCCGCAGCGGCTGCGCGAGGACCTCCCCCTTCCTTCCGTGCGGCTTGACCACACGGGCGATGTTTTTGTACTGGGACCTCAAGGTCCTAGCCCAAAACCTCTACCTCGACAGCAGTGTCGAGGCGAGCGGCCAGTGCACGGGCGAGCGTGCGAATGGCCTTGATGGTACGGCCACGACGGCCGATGACCTTAGCGACGTCATCCTCGGCGACAGAAACCTCAATCGTAGAGGCGTCATCACCATCAATGACCTCAAGGCTCACGGAATCCGGGTCGTCGACGATCTGAACAACGAGATATTCGACGAGATCGGCGATGCGATCTGAGAGCATTGCCTCACCCTCGAGCTGTGCAGCGTCAACCTCAGGCACGATTTACTCCTCGGCACCCTCAGCGGCCTCAGCGGCAGCCTTAGCTGCCTCGGCCTCTTTGGCGAGCTGCTTCTTGGACTTCTTGACGACAGTCTCGGTCTTCTCGCCCTCGTTGGCGGCCTTGACCAGAGCGGCGACGGCGTCGGTGAGCTGAGCGCCCTTGGACTGCCAGTCGGCGATCTTCTCGAGGTCGAGGTTGATGGTCTTGGGGGCGGTCATCGGGTTGTAGCGGCCAACCTCCTCGATGATACGACCGTCACGCGGGGCGCGGGAATCGGCGACGACGACACGGTAGTACGGACGCTTCTTAGCGCCGTGACGAGCAAGGCGAATCTTGACTGCCAAAGGAAACTCCTCCAACCAAGCAGCTTTAGGCTGCAACTACAAACAAACAGTTGAACATAATACGCCATCGACGCGGGCAGGTGAAGTCCGTGAGACCAACTTCTTCGGTGTAGTCGAGGGCAAATCCATATCTTAGACAAGAATTCGGGATTTGCAAGCACATACACGCACCCCACATGAGCTGCGCGGTATACTCATGACATGGAAAGACGCGAACATACATACGGTTATGAGGATGCCATGGGCGTCACGCCACCTCCCTGGACGGGTTCGGCGGTGGGCCTCATGGACCTCGATGCATTTTTTGCGAGCGTGGAGATGCTCGATCATCCCGAATGGCGCGGAAAGCCACTCATCGTGGGCGGAGACGCCGATTCGCGTGGCGTCGTGTCCACGTGTTCGTATGAGGCACGTCGCTTTGGCGTGCGCTCTGCCATGGCCTCGGCCGAGGCGCGGCGCCTGTGCCCGCAGGCCATTTGGACGCACGGGCACTTTGATCGCTACCGCGAGGTGAGCGCGCAGGTCATGGCGATTCTTGCCGAGGAGACGCCGCGCGTTGAGCGCGTATCCATCGACGAAGCCTTTATCGATATCACACCGGGTCGCTTTGCGCCCGAGGACCCACTGCTGGTTGCACGGCGTATAAGCGACCGTGTGGCAGCGCTGGGAGTGACGTGCTCCATTGGCGTGGGCTGCAACAAGACGGTCGCAAAGATCGCAAGCGAGCGGGATAAGCCGTTTGGGCTGACCATCGTGCGCCCCGGAACCGAGCAGCGCTTTTTGGCCGCGCTGCCGGTATCTGCCATGAGCGGCATCGGGCGCTCGGCCGAGGAGCGACTGCGCCGTATGCGCATCTACACGCTCGGCGAGCTGTCACGCGCGCCGGAATCCACCTTGGCCTCTATTTTTGGCGTCAACGGCGAACGTATGCGTCAGCGTGCGCTGGGACTTGAAATCTCCGAAGTCACGAGTCTCGATGAAGAGCGCGAGGTCAAGTCGGTCAGCAATGAACGCACCTTTGCGAAAGATTTGACTGAGCGCGGGGACATCGAAGCGGCGATTGCGCTGCTGGGTGAGTCGGTTGGACGCCGCCTGCGCCGTCAGGGACTGACGGGCGGCACGGTAACGCTCAAACTTAAGTATTCGTATGGCAGCGGGCGTACGGCACAGCGCCGGCTGCCTCATCCGACCGACGATGAGAACATCTTCGTGGCGGTTGCACTCGAACTGCTCGACAACATCTGGCAGGAAGGCATGCATGTTCGCTTAGCGGGCATCGGCATGAGCGACTTCGACCACCAAGGCGGCATCCAGACCGACCTGTTCTGCGAAGTCGATGACCGCGGAGCCCAATCAAGCGACCGTCGCGACCTCTCGGTCGCTATCGACGCCGTCCGAGACAAGTTCGGCGACACCGCCCTATCTTTCGGCCGCCAATCCCGCTTCAACGATTAACCGCCTTTAGGCAAAAAGAAAGCCGGGCAGGTGCGGAAAACCGCAACTGCCCGGCGAAATGCGCGAAGCTAGCTAAAAAGCCCCGTATCAAATGAGCTACTAGAGGAGATTGAGGGGGAGCTGGGGGGCGTCACCCCAGAGCTTTTCTAGGCGGTAGAAGTCGCGGGCTTCGGGAGTGAAGACGTGGACGACAACCGAGCCGTAGTCCATGAGCATCCAGGTCTTCTGCTCGCGGCCCTCGATGGAGAACGGATGCTCGCCGCAAGCCTCGGCGACCTTCTCCTCGATCTCGTCGACGATCGAATCGACCTGGCGGTTGTTGGTACCGGTGGCAAGCACAAAGTAGTCGCACACGTCGGAAAGCTCGGTCAGGTCGAGCACCTGCACGTCCTCGCCCTTCTTGTCGTAGGCGGCCTGCGCGGCGGCGCGGGCGACATCCTCGGCGGCGACACCGCTCGCGGACAGCGAGGCGGCGGTGCGGTCGGACGTGGCAACGAAACTCTTGTGCTCCACACCTTCAAGAATCTGCTCGTCAGTCATGGTCTCGTCGGCCATGGAATACCTCTTTCTAGACACACCCGAGCTAGCGCAGCTGGGCGTAATGGTTGTAAATCGTAATAGCCGTGGGATAAAGATAGCGCCCGGACTGGATCACATAGACCAGACCCTGCGCAAAACAGGAGAAGAACAACTCGTCAAGCGTCGACTCCCCCACCATCTTGCGCAGCGCATGGGCATAGTCGCCGTGACGGTTGGGCTCGATGGCATCTGCCACAAAGACCACCATATCGAGCGGCGTCATGTCGCAGGCACCCACGGTGTGACGGTCGACAGCCTGGAAAACAGCCGGCGACAGCTCGGGAAAAAGCTGCGGAAGCTCATAGGCGGCAACAGGGCCATGCAAAAGCGGCGTCGCGGCGGAAGGAGAGCCGGCAACCTTGATGCCATAGTGAAGCGCGCGGGCCACGAGCTCGTCATCGGAAAGAACCTTGTCCCAGTCGTGAATTAAGCCGGCGGCAGCCGCATCAAAGCGGTCAACGCCGTAGACCTCGGCCAGATGAAGTGCGGTCTCGGCAACACCCAGCGAATGCACATAACGCTTGCGCTTATCTTTCATGCGAACATCGAGCAGCTCTTGAATGCGCTTGAGCAGCGCGCGCTCATCGCCCTCAAACTGATCCTCTACCGACAACGTAGCCCCCATCACTCAAAATCTTCTTGACCCAGATCGACATACAAACTGCGCTTGCGAATGTAGCCGAGCACGGACTCGCTCGTAAGATAGCGCACGCTCATGCCGCGGGCAACTCGCTTACGAATGTTCGTCGAGCTGATCGCTAGCGCCGGAATCTGAATATAGCGCACGTCGAACGGCAGCCCCGACTCTTTGATTCGGGCACGCGCCGTATCGATATCAAAGCCCGGTCGCGTCGCCGCAATAAAGGTAGCAAGCTCAGCGATTCGTTCGGCATCATGCCAGGTCACAATATCGATAATCGCATCGGCGCCCGTAATAAAGTAGAGCTTTACCTGCGGCGGGTAAAAATCGCGAAGGGCATGAAGCGTATCGGCCGTATAGGTTACACCCGGACGGTCAATCTCGAACCGGCTCGCCAAAAAGGCCGGGTTCGCGGCGGTGGCGAGGACCGTCATGGCATAACGGTCCTCGGCAGGCGTAACCGGCTTGTCAAGCTTAAAGGCGGGAGAGCCCGCCGGCATAAAGAGCACAGCGTCCAAGTCGAGCGACTCGCGCGCCTGCTCGGCAGTCACCAGGTGCCCGTAATGGATGGGATCAAAGGTGCCGCCCATAATGCCGAGCCTAAACTCCTGCCCGTCCTCTAGAGGAAGCTCGGGCAAACCGATTCCACCGCGCAGCGACATGGCTTACTCGCCCTCCGAGGTCTCGGCATCGTCCGCGGCATCAGCCGCATCGATAGCCTCGACGCCCTCATCCGCAGCATCGGCCA
This sequence comes from uncultured Collinsella sp., assembly GCA_938011935.1. Taxonomy (GTDB): domain Bacteria; phylum Actinomycetota; class Coriobacteriia; order Coriobacteriales; family Coriobacteriaceae; genus Collinsella. Next base: position 5,068 of record CALLSU010000080.1, on the reverse strand, counting down.
CGTCAATGGCCTCAACGGCAACGTCCTCGCCAGCGTCCTCGAGCTCCTCGTACTCCGAGAAGTCCTCAGCGCCCTCAAAGTCAAAGGCACGCTGGCAAATGCGGACCTCGTCGCCCGCACGGCAACCGGCCTTCTCGAGCGCGTCGTCAACACCCATACGCGCAAACTTGTGCTGCAGGTAAATGACGGCTTCCTCGTTTTCCCAGTCGGTCTGGATGACCATGCGCTCGATGGCACGACCGACCACGCGGAAGGCACCGGGCTCCTCCTGGACAATGCGGAAACGCTTCTCGCGCTGCAGACGGCGACGCTCCCACTCCTCGTCGCGCAGATCGACCGGCTCATCAGAGACCGCCAGCTCGGCTCGCAGCTTAGCCACCTGCTCGCCCACGGCAAGCATCAGCGTATTGAGGCCGGCACCCGTAACGGCGGACACGGCAAAGAACATATGCCCGTCGTCGAGCGCCGCACGCTTGAGGTCGGCAATCTTGTCGGCCGTGCCCGGCGCATCGCACTTGTTGGCGACGACGATCTGCGGACGCTCCGAAAGCTCGGCGCCATACTGCTCGAGCTCACGGTTGATGATGCGGTAATCCTCAACCGGGTCGCGATCCTCAAAACCACCCGTCATGTCAACGACATGCATGATCAGGGCCGTGCGCTCGATGTGGCGCAGGAACTGATGGCCCAGACCCTTGCCCTCGCTCGCACCCTCGATCAAACCAGGAACGTCGGCAACGACGTAAGAATACTCACCGGCACGCACCATGCCGAGGTTCGGCACGAGTGTGGTAAACGGATAGTCGGCGATCTTGGGACGGGCGGCACTCATGCGCGCGATAAGCGAGGACTTGCCCACCGAGGGGAAGCCCACGAGTGCGGCATCGGCCATAAGCTTCATCTCAAGCTCAATCCAGTGCTCCTCGGCCGGTTCGCCCAGCTGAGCGAACGCGGGCGCGCGGCGCACCGACGTCACAAAGTGCGTATTGCCCAGGCCACCGGCACCGCCGGGCGCCACGACAACGCGCTCGCCGTCGTGCACCAGGTCGGCAATCTCGAACATCGGGGTCTGCGTCTCGGGATCGAGCTCGCGGACCACGGTGCCCATGGGGACCTTCAAAATGAGGTCCTCGCCGCTCTTGCCGTTGCGGCGGGCGCCCTGACCGTGCGTTCCGCGCTCGGCACGAAAGTGATGCTTAAAGCGGTAATCGATCAACGAAGACAGCTGAGCATCGGCCTGGATGACGACATTGCCGCCACGACCGCCGTCGCCGCCATCGGGGCCGCCCTTGGGGACAAATGCCTCGCGCCTAAACGACATGCATCCGGCTCCGCCGTCGCCGCCGCACACGTTAATGCGGCTGATATCGGTGAACTGTGACAACAGAATCGCCTCCTACAAAAAGAGGGAGACCCTTGAATCCTAAAACTCAAGTGCCTCCCACATATGTGCTCTATGAAGGGTGAATTACGCGTTCGCGAGCGGGCGTACGCTGACCCTGTGCTTGATACCCTTGTGGAACTCAACGGTACCGTCGACCAGCGCGAACAGCGTGTCGTCCTTGCCACGGCCAACGTTCTCACCCGGGTGGATGTGAGTGCCGTGCTGACGGACGAGAATCGTGCCCGTGGTTACCGTCTGGCCGGCATAGCGCTTCGTGCCAAGGCGCTGACCGCGGGAGTCACGGCCATTACGGGAGGAACCGAGTCCTTTTTTGTGTGCCATTGTGTATACCTACTCTTTCGTTACGAGTGTAATCTACTCGGCGACGGGAGCCTCGGCAACAGCCTCGGCCTCTGCCTTGACAGCCTTCTTGGCGCGGGACGTAGCCTGGACCTTCACGATCTTCAGCTTGGTGAGCTGCTGACGGTGACCCTTCAGACGACGATAGCGCTTACGCTTGTGGAACTTGAAGACCAGCTGCTTCTCGCCCTTGAACTGCTCAACGATCTGAGCGGTAACCTTGGCCTTGGCCAGCTTGTCGGGATCGGTGACGATCTTCTTACCATCGTTGAGGAAGATGACCGGCAGGGTGACCTTGTCGCCCTCATTGCCCTCGATCTTCTCGACGGTGATGACATCGTCGGTGGCGACCTTGTACTGCTTGCCGCCCGTGTTAACGATTGCGTACATGTTTACTTGCCCTTCATGCATCAGTTAGTGCAACAGCCGAATATAGTAGCAGGCGAAAATACCCCCGTCAACGAGTATGTGGAGCAAATCCACAAGTTCGCACAGGTATGGGGCTGACGAGTCGGCCCTCGTCGTCCTCGCATGCTTGATTCTGACGCTCGACATCGTAGGAGCAGATGGTCACGAGGTCTTGCATACCGGTGGAAACAATAGGTGCATCCACGCCCGGGGTCAAGCCCTGCAACAAAACATCAGCAGCGGAAAGCAAAATTTCCGGACGCATGGAGCCCTCGTTGTCGGCATGGGTGTCGAGCATGAGCACCAAATGGTCCGGGCGCTCCCCTGCCGTGAGCTCATAGCCCACGAGCGTGTGATCCAAATCCAAGCGCTTGCTCTTTTTGCCGCGCGCGTAGTCGATGCCATGGTCCGCGCGCAGCATGTCAATCGCAGCGCGCACCTCGTCGGCGCTTACGGGCGCCTCGGGATCCAAGTGCAGGTCGATGCGATACGACAGACGCGTGAGCTGCGCCGTCAACGCCGGCGTGCGCACGTCGATGTACGCCGCCTCGATGGGCGCCAGATCGGCCGGAGACGCCGCAGCCAGGCGCCCAAACGCCTCGTCGAGCGCCACGAACTCGGTCATAAACAGGTCATACCACTCGCAGGTCGACGACGTACCCACCGGTAGCGCCGAAGAGAAGCCCACGCGCATGTGCGGAGAGAAGCCCTGCGTGACGGCATAGGGAAGTCCCGCGCGGCGCACGATGCGCTCAATGGTATGGATTACTTCGAGATGGCCCAGGTACTTAAGGCGATCGCGCTTGCCATAGCGAACACGAAGCCTAAAGAGCGTGGGGGTGTCGGTCAGGCGCTCACTCATGCGCGATCACCCATCAATACATTCTTGGCGTGAAGCGTGGGGCAGATTCCGCAGCCGGTGCACGACGTGCGGGTGCAGTCGGGAGTCGTGACGCCCTCGAGTGAGCGACGGTACTCGCGCTCGAGGAAGCCGCGCGTGCAGCCGGGGCTCACATGCTCCCACGGCAGGCGCCAGTCCAACTCGTAGGGCAGGTGCACGAGCTCATTGAGGTCGATGCCGTTTTTGGCAGCAGCCTCCTTCCAGTTATCGAGCGAGAAATGCTCTACCCAGGCGTCAAAGCGAGAGCCCGCGCGCCAAGCATCGATGATGACGGGCGTCATGTCACGACCGGCGCGGGACAGCGCGGCCTCGATGAGCGAAGTCTCGGCATCGTGGTAATGCACGCGGACGGCACGGTTGCGAACGCTCGTGATAAGCAACTTCTGGCGACGCTTGACGTCGTCGTAGTCGAGCTGCGGGCACCACTGGAACGGCGTGGCAGCCTTGGGGATAAAGACCGAAACCGAGATGGACACCGAGATCGAGCCGCGACGAGCCTTGGGCACCACGGAACGACCAAGCTCCAGCACGTGATCGGCCAGATTGGCGATGGCCACGATGTCCTCGTCGCGCTCGCCGGGAAGGCCCATCATAAAGTAGAGCTTCATGCGGTTCCAGCCGGCCTCGAAGGCCGCCTTGGCCGCACGGTCCAGGTCCTCCTCGGTCACGTTCTTGTTAATGATGTCGCGCATGCGCTGGCTGCCGGCCTCGGGCGCGAACGTCAGGCCGCCCTTCTTTTCGCCGGCGACCGACTCGGCCATATCCACGCCAAACGAATCCAAGCGCTGCGACGGAATAGACACGCGAATACCCGTATCCTCCAGGCGACGGTTGAGCCTGCCGAGCACGTCACGAATGCAGGAGTGGTCGGTCGTGGAGAGCGAGGTCAGCGACACCTCGTCATAGCCGGTCTTTTCCAGACCCTGAATCACCGACGAGACGATCTGGTCGGCCGAACGCTCGCGCACCGGGCGATACGTCATGCCGGCCTGGCAAAAACGACAGCCGCGAGCGCAGCCGCGCAGAATCTCGATAGACAGGCGGTCGTGAACCAGCTGCGCATAGGGCACGCACGACTGCGACAGCGGATTCGTGGCGCCGAAATCCTCGACGACGCGCTTGTAGACCACGGCCGGAGCATCCTTGCCCTCGCGCGGCACGGTGTAGCCATGCGGCGAGCAGGGCTCGTCGTGACGAATCTCATAGAGCGACGGCACGTAGTTGCCGGCAATGGATGCAAGCTGCTCAACAATCTGCGCGCGCGGGACTCCTTCGTCGCGCAGGCGCCGATGCAGCTGGCAGGTCTCGAGCAGCGATTCCTCGCCCTCGCCGATGAGGATGGCATCGAAGAAGGCCGCGTACGGCTCGGGGTTGTACACCGAGGGGCCGCCGGCGATGATGATGGGGTCGTCTTCACCTCGGTCGGCCGCTAACAGCGGAATGCCAGCGAGATCGAGTGCCTCGAGGAAGTTCGTCACCGCCATCTCGTGCGGCACATGCAGACCGACGATATCAAACGAAGCAACGGGGGCAGCACCTTCGAGCGACAGCAGCGGAATGCCCGCCTCGCGCATGGCGTCACCCATATCGGGCCACGGCACATAGCCACGCTCGCAGGAGATGCCCTCGGCCTGGTTAAGGATGTTGTAGAGGATGGCGATGCCCTGGTTGGGCAAACCAACCTCGTACACATCCGGGTAGATCAGGCAGCAACGGTAGTCGGCATCGGCCTTTGAAAGCGTGCCCCACTCGTGATCGATATAGCGGCTCGGCTTTTCGACCTTGGCGAGCAGCGGCTCAATTAAATGAAAGCAGTCTTGATACGGAACGCGCAACAGAAAACCCCTAAGCAGCGAGATCGGATGCGTCTTGGTAGGACGCCATAGGACGGGTAGCGCCCGCGACCGTGGTCACCAGATCGCGAACGCGGGAGAACGTGGCAGTGACCACCTCGTTGGCACGGCTGTAGTCGACATCGCGCTCGTAGAGCGAAACAAGCGCACGGCCCATGCCAT
>CALLSU010000079.1:0-2225 GCA_938011935.1 uncultured Collinsella sp. | reverse complement strand
CCATGTAGGTGCCGACGAGGCTCGCGATGGCGGCGACGGAGGCGAGCACGCCCACCGCGAGCAACGAGAACTTGGCATGTCCCATGTAGGAGAGCAAGCGGCGCACGGTGTGCTTGAGGTCGGCCGGGCGTGCTTGGGCTGCGGTCTTAGGCATGGCGCTCACCCCCTTCCAAGGGTGATCCGCATGCGACGGAGGAAAACGGGTCATTCGCGCAGCCATCGTCGCTGCCGTCGCCGGCGTCCGCGTCCCCCGCAAACTCCATCTGCGAGGCGTAAATCTCCTGGTATATGTTGTCGCCCGCCAGCAATTCCTCGTGCGTGCCCACGCCGTGGACACGACCGTCGTCTAACACCACAATGCGATCGGCATCCATGACGCTCGCGATGCGCTGGGCGATGATGAGCACGGTCGTATCGGAAATCCGGGCGATGTGCTCGCGAATCTTAGCGTCGGTCGCCATATCAACCGCGCTGGTGGAATCATCAAAAATGAGCACGCGCGGATGCTTGAGCAGCGTGCGCGCGATGCAAAGGCGTTGCTTCTGGCCACCCGAAACACCGGCGCCACCTTGGCCCAACTCGCCGTCCAGTCCGCCGATGCGATCAAGGAACTCGTCCACGCACGCCGCGCGGCAAGCCGCGAGGAGCTCATCGTCCGACGCCCGTGGATTGCCCCACTGCAGGTTCTCGCGCACGGTGCCCGTGAACAGCACGTTCTTTTGCAGCACAATGCCCACGGCGTCGCGCAAGGCGACCAGGTCGTAGTCGCGCACGTCGTGTCCGCCCACAAGCACGGTTCCCTCGGTGGCGTCGTACAGGCGCGCAATCAGCTGCACAAGCGAGCTCTTGCCCGAGCCCGTGCCGCCGAGGATGCCCACCGTCGAGCCGCTCTCGATGCGAAGGTCGATATGCTCGAGCACATCCTCGGCTGCTTCCGCGCGGTATTTAAAGGAAACGTCGCGAAACTCGATACTGCCGTCCGCTGGAGCCGCAGTCGCGAGGTCTCCCGCAGAGCTGGCGATAAAGGGCTCCTCATCGAGCACCTCTGCGATACGGCCCACACTCGTGAGAGCGCGCGTGAGCAGCAAAAACACGTTGGAAATCATCATGAGTGAGTTCATGATCAGCAGCACGTAGCTCATAAAGCCCGTGAGCGAGCCCACGCCCAACTTGCCGGCGAGAATCATGCGGCCGCCAATCCACAGGATGGAGAGCGCAGCCACGTACATCGACAGCTGAAACACCGGCAGGTTGAGCACGGCGGTGCCGAAGGTCTTGGTCGCCGTGTCGGCGAGCTCGGTATTGACGGTGTCGAACTTGTCGCACTCGTGCTCGGCGCGCACGTAAGCCTTCACGGCGCGCACGGCGGTAAGGTCCTCTTGCACCACGCCGTTAAGGTGGTCCATCGAGGTCTGGAGTTGGCGGTAGAGCGGGCTCACGCGATAGGTGATGACGCCCAGCACGATTGCCAACACGGGCAAGATGATCGCAAAGACGGTGGCGAGCGGACGCGACAGCATCAGCGCGTAGATAAGGCCGACGATAAGCGTCACCGGGCCGCGCACCATAGGGCGAAAGCCGTTGCCCACAGCATTTTGGATAACGGTGATGTCCGTGGTCATGCGGGTGACGAGCGAGCTGGCGTCGTAGTTGTCCAGGTTACCAAAAGCGAGCGTCTGAATCTTTTTGTACTCGGCCTCGCGCAGGTTAGCGCCTAGGCCCGAAGCAACGCGGGCGGACGTGTGGGCATAACCCAAGCCCAGTACCAGCGAAAGCGCAGCGCACACCAACATGTACGCGCCCTGCAGCAGCATGTAGTTGATATCACCCGCAGGCACGCCCACATCGATGATGTTGGCCATGATGACCGGTATAAACAGCTCGAGCACCGTCTCGACCGACACAAAGAACACGCCGAGGATGGCATCGCGACGGTATGCCCCTAGATAGGAAAACAGTATTTTGAGATTGCGCACGCAGGTTCAACCCCCATCAAACGTTGTTCGCAAACGCACGTATTATTGCGCGCCGAATAATGGTGTCAAGTATTCCGAAATCGTTTTCTGCAAGTTTAGCGCCGGCGGCGAGTTCTCGTGACGTGTGTCCATATTCACTCGGAATAATGGTGCGCGCGACTTTTTTCGCCCCACTGCCGACACAAACCTTGACTCTACAATCGTTGTAGGGTTTTCACTACACTGGTAGTTAAACGAACCAAGCCAGAA
>CALLSU010000078.1:0-2119 GCA_938011935.1 uncultured Collinsella sp. | reverse complement strand
GGCTTTAAGCAGGTTATGACGGCCGACGACCTGCTGGGCGGCAAGGCTTTCCCGGGTAAGAAGATCGTCATCGTGGGCGGCGGCACCGTCGGTTGCGAGACGGCAGATTACCTGGCCCCGCTGGTCAACGACCTGTCGCCGGCCAACCGCGATGTCACTGTTATCGAGATGACCAAGACGCTCGCCGCCAACGAGGGTGGTGCCGGTCGCGCGGTTCTCATCACGCGCATGCTCTCCAAGGGCGTTCACGTGCTGACCGAGGCCAAGGTGACCGAGATTACCGAGGACACTATCAGCTACGAGAAGGACGGCGAGGCCCACACCATCGCCGGTGCCGATACGCTGGTGCTTGCCATGGGCTATCGTCCCAACACCAAACTGGCCGACGACCTTGCCGCTGCCGGCGTTGCCACCCACGTGCTGGGCGACGCCAACAAGTGCGGCAACATCCGCGACGCCATCGGCGATGGCTACAAGGTCGCCTGCGAGCTCTAGTCGCTCCCTTGGTGCATGGGAGTCAGGTTAGTTTGCACCAAGTTGATGCATGTAAACCTGATTCCATTGCGCCAGTCGATAGCAAAACACGGCGGCCGCCCCGTTTTGGGACGGCCGCCGCTTGCGTTTTATCAAAGAAAGATCATTGTCGAGCCTTAAATGTCTTTTGTCTGTGCGACTTCCGCAATCATGTTGCGGTTGTACACCAGATGCAAATACATCGCGTCGTGCGCTACGGTGGGGTTGCGCGTGGCGATGTCGTCGGCCACGCCACGGTGAGCGCGGATGGTCTCCTCGACGAGGTTGCCGCCATCCCAGGGCGGCTTCATGGAGTAGCGCCCGTACGCATCGAATTGCTCCTCTCATAGATGTGCGGCACAAAGAGCCCCGAGTTCATGCGAGCTCGGGGCTCGTTTCGTTTGGATTGCAGATGTATTGACAGGCGAAAACAGTCTGCGTCCGATATTGAGCCATACGAAAGCGAAATTATGCGTCTTAATTCCGTACGCAAATCAAGACGAAAACCGTTTACGTCTTGGATAAATCAGTACGCAAACGGTTTTCGTCTTATAATACGGTCATGAATAGTACGAAACGAAGAGGTTGTGCATATGGTTGTTAGAGAGAGCCCTACAGTCGAATATAAGGAAAGCGTTACGCCGACGTTTCTTAAAACGGTGAGTGCCTATGCAAACTACGGGACGGGCAAGATTGAGTTTGGCGTTGATGACGAGGGCGTGGCTGTCGGCCTTGCGGATCCGGTCGCAGAGTGTCTCCGCATCGAGAACATGATTAATGACAGCTTGGACCCCGCTCCCCGTTACACGCTCGAGCCCGATGAGAAACACGGGACCGTAATCCTTACGGTTTATGAGGGCCAGGACAAACCCTATCGAAGCAAGGGAAAGGCCTACAGGCGAAACGATTCGGCAACAGTGGAGGTCGACCGGTTTGAGTATGGCAGGCTGACGCTCGAAGGCAGCAACGTAACGTTCGACGCGCTCACGTCGGCTCGCCAGGACTTGAGTTTTCATACGCTCGAGCATAAGTGTGTTGAACATCTCGGCATTTCTGAACTAACGTCGGATATTATGCGCACGCTTCGCTTGCTCGGCAAGGACGGCTATACCAACGCTGCGGCGATTTTGGCGGATAAGAATGATTTTCCGGGCATCGATTGCGTCCGTTTTGGTGATACCGAGGATGTGATCTTGGATCGCGAAGCGGCGACAAATGTATCCGCAATTGAGCAGGTGGACAGGGCGGTAGCTATGTTTGCACGCTACTACCGTTATGAGCGTATCGAAGGGATGGAGCGCGTCCAAACCGATCGAATTCCTCTCGAGGCGTTTCGCGAAGCTGTCGCAAATGCTTTGGTGCATCGGACGTGGGACGTTCGAGCGAACGTTCAAATTGCCCTGTACGATGATCGCGTCGTTGTGACCTCTCCTGGATCGCTGCCCGCCGGTTTGACGACGGAACAATACCTGTATGGGCAGATATCCGTGCTCAGAAACCCCATCGTTGCAGAGGCCTTCTTAAAGCTGGATTACATCGAGAAATTTGGTACGGGAATCGCGCACATTAGACGTGCCTATCGCGATTCGGTCAATCAACCAATTTT
>CALLSU010000077.1:0-5925 GCA_938011935.1 uncultured Collinsella sp. | reverse complement strand
ACCTGCCATCGGCTAGACGGGTCGACCGCGCCTTCGAGCGCGGGATCGGCCTCGAGCAGGGTCGCGCGGAGCCTGTTCTTCGCGCGGGTCCTGGCGGACGACGCGAACTCGCGCTGCGACGACAGGATCCGCAGCGAGGCGGTCCCCTCGGGCTCCTCGGGCGCCGGCCTGAGGGCGCGGGGCACGCCGAGCGCGGTGCGCGCGATTACCTCGGCGTCGATGGCGTCGGTCTTAGCGATGCCGGGGAACATCCCGCGGGCCTGCTTCTCGGCATATCCGGGCAGGTAGGCGCAGGGGTTCCCGTGCACATGGGCGCGCGCGAGGACCAGCGCGCCGATGTTTCGCTTCTGGTCGACGACGACCAGCGCGCCGGAGCCGGCACGCTCGAGCAGCCGGTCGATGTCGTCGGGCCTGTTGGCCAGCTCGGCCCTGAAGGCGACGCGCCCTCCCACATCGAGCGCGCACGCGCTGTGCGAGCTCTTCCCGACGTCGATCCCAAGGTAGGCCACGGACATCTCTTCAGCAGGCATGGTGTATCCTCTCCCTTGAGCCGGCCGTAAGCCGCGGAGGCGAACACCCACATTACCCGGCCGTGGCCCGGTCCGGGCCCGGCACATCTCTATTCAGTCGTTCCCCGCGGCACCTCCCGCCCCGGCGGCAACACGTCCCGGGCCCTCTACGGGGCAGGGGCTGACGGCCGTCCGGGGCGGTCGGCCAGCGACCACCGGTACGGCTCAATCGTATAGCCATGCAACGGAAAAGAGCCGCCCTTTCGGACGACTCAAACTGTAATGGGGATTAAATAATCATTATGCATAGAAAGTCATAATTATCATTTCGTAAACAATTTGATGAAATTAACGCCATGAGGCATGCTTGCGGTTACAATACCGCGAGGCCTAACTACACACCTTTAAGCCGGTCCTGTGAGACCGGGAAGGAGAATTATGGCGAACAACCATACCGCGGGCGCTGCCGCCCGCACCTTCGTGCCCAGCGAGCTTTGCCAGCGTATGCTGGCCAAAACCAGCAAGGGCACCTGCGGTCCCTGTATCCTGTATCTTGAGGATGGGACCATTTTTTATGGACGTGCATGCGGCGCCGAGGGCACCGCGACCGGCGAAGTTTGCTTCAACACCTCGCTCGAGGGCTACTTTGAGGTCATGACCGACCCGAGTTATGCCGGCCAAATTGTAACCATGACCTATCCGCAGATCGGCAATTACGGTATCGACGAGACCGATGTCCAGTCGGCCTTCCCCGGCGACGCCGTGCGCCCTGCGAGCGCTCCGGCTATGCGCGGCATGATCGTTCGCGACATGTGCGCCACGCCTTCTAACTGGCGCTCGGCCGTCAGCGTGCCGGAGTACCTGCGCGCTCACGGCATCGTCGCTATCGAGGGTGTCGACACCCGCGCTCTGGTGCGCCATCTGCGCGACAATGGTTCCAAGATGGGCATTATCTCGACCGAGATCTTCGACGTCGACGAGCTTGCCGAGCGTCTGGCCGCAGCGCCCACGCTGGTAGGCGAGAACCTGGTCAAGACCGTAAGTTGCCCCGCGCCTCACGAGTTTGCGGCCGCCGACCTGCCTGCCACGCATGACTTTGCGCTTGCGGCTGCCGCTCCTGCCCGTCACAAAGTGGTCGCCTACGACTGCGGCGTGAAGCGCGGCATTCTGGAGGGGCTGGTCCGTGCCGGCTGCGACCTCACCGTCGTGCCGTGGGATACGCCCGCCCAGCAGGTGCTCGACATGAATCCCGACGGCGTCTTTTTATCCAACGGCCCCGGCGATCCCGATGCCGTGGTGGAGACCTATGAGCAGGTGCAGCAGCTGATCGGCAAGGTGCCGGTCTTTGGCATTTGCCTTGGTCACCAGATGATCAGCCTGGCCTGCGGCGCCCAAATGGAAAAGCTTAAATTCGGTCACCGTGGCGGTAACCAGCCGGTTATGAATCTGGTGAGCCGTCGCGTGGAGATCACCGCGCAAAACCACGGCTTTGGCCTGCTGTTCCCCAGTCTGGGCAAACTGATTCCGGAGCTTTCCGGCGGCGAAACCGAGCATGCGGCCGACGGTGACCTGCGCGCCTGGGTGCGTCGCGGCATCGCGCCGGTCGTGATGAACGAGCGCTTTGGCCGTATTCGCCTGACACATGTGAACCTCAACGACGGCACCGCCGAGGGCATCCAGCTGCTCGACGCCCCGTGCTTCTCGGTCCAATACCACCCCGAGGCTTCGCCCGGCCCCACCGATGCCCACTATCTCTTTACCGCCTTTACGCGACTCATGGACGGCGAGGAGAACTACCTGGACATCGACACCGCGAAGGACCGTCTCGCCGGCTGGAATTTCGCCGACGATGGTTCCGCCGTTCTACCGAACGGCGGACCGGTCGACGCTGCGGCTGCATCTGGCACATCATCTTGCCGTTCTGCTTCGGACGCGCGGGCATAAGCCCAGCGCGCCCTCGCATCACGGCAACCTGATGCACCAGCTGCACCCTCGCTGACTTTTCCAAAACATTGAGTCAGCCTCTCTAGGAGGTTTTAAACATGCCTAAACGTACTGACATCAAGCGCATCCTCGTTATTGGTTCGGGCCCTATCGTCATTGGCCAGGCCTGCGAGTTCGACTACTCCGGCGCCCAGGCCTGCAAGGTGCTCAAGGAGGATGGCTTTGAGGTCATCCTGGTCAACTCCAATCCGGCGACCATCATGACCGACCCGGGCTTGGCTGACCGCACCTATGTTGAGCCTATCACCGCCGAGTTTATCGAGCGCGTGATCAAGAAAGAGCACCCGGACGCGCTGTTGCCCACGCTGGGCGGCCAGACCGGTCTGAACGCCGCCGTCGAGCTGGCAAAGGACGGCACGCTCGACAAGTACGGCGTCGAGATGATCGGTTGCGACCTGGCCGCCATCGAGCGCGGCGAGGACCGCAAGCTCTTTAACGAGGCCATGGCCGAGATCGGCCTGGAGGTCGCGCGCTCGGGCTACGCCTATAGCGTGGCTGACGCCGAGGCCATCGCCGAGCGCGTGGGCTATCCCTGCGTGCTGCGTCCGAGCTTTACCCTCGGCGGTGCCGGCGGCGGCATCGCGCATACCCACGAGGAGCTCGTCTCTATCGTGAGCCAGGGTCTTGAGCTTTCGCCCGCCCACGAGGTGCTGGTCGAGGAGTCCATCGAGGGCTGGAAAGAGTATGAGATGGAGGTCATGCGCGACCACGCCGGCAACGGCATCATCGTGTGCTCCATCGAGAACCTCGACCCCATGGGCGTGCACACCGGCGACTCCATCACCGTGGCGCCAGCGCAGACCCTCTCCGACCTTGAGTACCAGCGCATGCGTGTCGCCTCGCTCGCCATCTTGGAGAAGATCGGCGTCGAGACCGGCGGCTCCAACGTGCAGTTTGCCGTGAACCCCCAGACCGGCCGCCTGATTGTCATCGAGATGAACCCGCGCGTGAGCCGCTCGTCCGCACTGGCCTCCAAGGCCACGGGTTTCCCCATCGCCAAGGCCGCCGCGCGCCTGGCCGTGGGCTATACGCTCGACGAAATCGTCAACGACATCACCAAGGCAACGCCCGCCTGCTTTGAGCCCACGATCGACTACTGTGTGGTCAAGGTGCCGCGCTTTGCCTTCGAGAAGTTTAAGGGTACCGACCCCACGCTCACCACGCGCATGAAGGCCGTGGGCGAGATTATGGCGATCGGCCGCACCTTTGAGGAGGCCTTCGGCAAGGCCATGCGCTCACTGGAGGACGGTCACCAGGGCATCTGCGCCGGTGGCAAGGAGGGTGCCGACAAGCTGAGCGACGATGAGCTCGCTCAGGCCGTGGCAACCCCGACCGAGCACCGCATCTTCTTTGTGGTCGAGGCCCTGCGCCGTGGCTGGGACATCGCCCACATCCATGCCATCTGCGGTATCGATCCGTGGTACCTCAACCGTATCAACGACATGGTGCAGGTCCAGGAGAGCATCCGCGGCCTGCGTGTGGAGGATATCGACGCCGACGCGATGCGCCTGCTCAAGCAGTACGGCACGAGCGACGCCGAGATTGCCGCGCTGACCGGCTCGGACGAGCGCTTTGTGCGCGCCTATCGCAAGGGTCTGGGCGTGGTTCCCAGCATGAAGACGGTCGATACCTGCGCTGCGGAGTTTTCGAGCGCCACGGAGTACCACTACAAGACGTACGAGAACATCTACCGCACGAGCCCGGATGCCAAGAAGTGCGTGGCTCCCGACGAGACCACGCCGGCGGACAAGCCCAAGGCGATGATCCTGGGCGCCGGCCCCAACCGCATTGGCCAAGGTATCGAGTTCGATTACTGCTGCGTGCACGCGAGCTACGCACTGGCGGCTCGCGGCTTCGAGACCATCATGGTCAACTGCAACCCCGAGACCGTTTCGACTGACTACGACACCTCGGACCGCTTGTACTTTGAGCCGCTCACCTACGAGGACGTCATGGACGTTATCGATGTCGAGCGCCCCGACGGCGTCGTGGTGACGCTCGGCGGCCAGACTCCGCTTAAGCTGGCGCGCATGCTCGAGGAGAGCGGCGTGAACATTATGGGCACCAAGCCCGATGCCATCGACTTTGCCGAGGACCGCGAGCGCTTTGCCGCCCTGCTCGACAAGCTGGGCATCATGTACCCGCCGGCGGGCCAGGCAACCTCGTTTGAGGAGGCCGAGGCCGTGGCCGCGCATATCGGCTACCCGCTGCTGGTGCGTCCGAGCTACGTGCTGGGCGGCCGCGGCATGGTGATCGCCTACGATGCCGAGCATCTGCGCGATTACATGGCCGAGGCTGCGCGCATTAGCCCCGACTACCCGGTGTATCTCGACCGTTTCTTGGAGGGTGCGATCGAGTCCGATGTCGACGCCCTGTGCGATGGCGAAGAGGTCTACATCGGCGGCATTCTGGAGCATATCGAGGAGGCCGGTATTCACTCCGGTGACTCCGCGACCTGTATCCCGCCGTTTAGCTTTAGCGAGAGCCTGCAAGCGAAGCTCCGCGAGACCACGCGCCGCATCGCGATGGCGCTGGGAGTCCGCGGCCTGGTTAACGTGCAGTATGCCATCAAGGGCGAGACTGTTTACGTGATCGAGGCAAACCCGCGCGCAAGCCGTACCGTGCCGTTTATCTCCAAGGCCACCGGCGTGCCGCTGGCCAAGTACGCGGCGCGTATCATGGCAGGCGATTCCATCGCCAGCCTGGGTCTGCCGAGCGACGAGCGTCAGCTCGATTGGTTCTGCATGAAGGAAGCCGTTATGCCCTGGGGCCGTTTCCCCGGTGCCGACGTTATCCTGGGGCCCGAGATGAAGTCGACGGGCGAGGTCATGGGTATCGCCAAGAGCTATCCCGAGGCATATGCCAAGACGCAGCTGGCGATTGACTACAAGCTGCCCGACCCGAGCGCCGGCAAGGTGTTCATCAGCGTGTGCGACCGTGACAAGCGTCATATCCTTTCGGTCGCCCGTATCCTGCGCTACCTGGGCTTTGATATCTGCTCCACCGAGGGTACGGCACGCGTGCTGCGCGGCGGCAACGTGACCTGCGAGGTCGTGGAGAAGATCAGCGGCCCGCACGACGGCGAGCGTCCCAACATCGGTGATCTCATCGCCGATGGCAAGATTGCGGTAATCATCAACACGCCGTACGGTCCGGGCTCGCGTGGCGACGGCTATCTGTTGCGTACCGAGGCGGTGCGCCGCGGCGTGACCTGCGTGACCGCGATGTCTGCCGCCAACACGTACGTGAGTGCCATCGAGGCCGTGCGCGAGGACCAGCAGGGTCACGGTAGCGCCAACGACATGGGCATGGACGTCATTGCCCTGCAGGACCTGCCGCAGTACACGGTGTAATGTGACCTGCTCGGCCGGGGCGGCAGCCGGACCTTTCTCTCGGAAACTGGGCTTCGCGA
>CALLSU010000076.1:0-4496 GCA_938011935.1 uncultured Collinsella sp. | reverse complement strand
AGTTACTCAGCCAGGAAGTCGCGCTGGATAGCGGGATCGACCTTGACGCCAGGGCCCATGGTGGAAGACACGGAGATGGACTTGACGTACTTGCCCTTAGCAGAAGAGGGCTTGACGCGCAGGATCTCGGTGTACAGGGCAGCGTAGTTCTCGACGAGCTGCTGCTCAGAGAAGGACTTCTTGCCCAGGGGCACGTGGCAGATGCCGTAGCGGTCGGCGCGGTACTCAACGCGGCCAGCCTTGAGCTCGGAGACCATCTTGGCGACGTCCATGGTCACGGTGCCGAGCTTGGGGTTCGGCATGAGGCCACGGGGACCAAGGATCTTACCGATGCGGCCAACCTTGGCCATCATGTTCGGAGTAGCGATAGCGGCGTCGAAGTTGATCTCGCCCTTCTGAATCTGGGCGACAAGCTCGTCGGAACCGATGATGTCGGCGCCGGCAGCCTCAGCCTCGCGGGCCTTCTCGCCCTCGGCGAAGACGGCAACACGAACGGTCTTGCCGGTGCCGTGGGGCAGGGAGATGGAACCACGGATGTTCTGGTCAGCCTTACGAGTATCGATGCCCAGACGGAAGTGGGCCTCGACGGTCTCGTCGAACTTGGCGGTGTCGAGCTCCTTGATGAGCTTGGCAGCCTGAAGGGGGGTGTAGAGCGTGGCGCGGTCGATCTTCTCGGCAGCGGCGTTATAGCTCTTACCATGCTTAGCCATGTGCATTACCTCCTGTGGTTAAACGGGCGTGAGCCCTCCCACATCGTATCGTGTGCCCTATTGCACACATATAACGGGCGCCCCGGTCGGAGCACCCGTCATTACCTAAAGAAATCGCTACTCAGCGATGGTGACGCCCATGGAGCGGGCGGTACCGGCGATGATCTTCTTGGCGGCGTCAATGTCGTTGGCATTAAGGTCCGGCATCTTGATCTCGGCGATCTTGGTGAGCTGCTCCTGGGAGAGCTGACCGACCTTGTCGGCCTGGGGCTTAGCGGAACCAGACTTGAGGTTCAGCTCCTTCTTGATGAGGTGAGCCGCCGGCGGGGTCTTGGTGATGAAGGAGAAGGACTTGTCCTCGTAGACAGAGATCTCAACGGGGATGATGTCACCCTTCTTGTCCTGCGTCTCGGCGTTAAAGGCCTGGCAGAACTGCATGATGTTCACGCCAGCGGCGCCCAGGGCGGGGCCGACGGGAGGAGCGGGGTTAGCTGCACCAGCAGGAATCTGGAGCTTAATGACGTTGGCAACCTTCTTCTCAGCCATGGTCATTCCTTTCGAATCACGAGTGTGAAGTACTTGCTATATCGTAAGCACGCACGTGTTAGAAGCACTCCTGAGATGAGCAGTCACAGAAGAAGCACGCTCGCGCGAACGGACGAAAACTTAAGCGATGACAGCGACCTGGTTAAAGTCGAGCTCAACCGGCGTCTCGCGGCCAAAGATCATCAGCGTGACCTTAAGCTTGCCTGCCTCGGTGTTAACCTCGGAGACCTTGCCATCAAAGTCGGTAAGCGGGCCATCGGTGACGCGGACAGACGTGCCGACCTGAATATCGACCGAAGTGCGCTTGGGCGAATCGCCCTTACCGGGACGACGAGTCATCTTGTTGTACTCGTCGCGGGAAAGCGGAGCGGGCTTGCCGTTGCCGCCCAGGAAACCGGTGACGCCAGGCGTGTTACGAACGCACGTCCAAGCATCGTCATCCATCTCCATGCGGACCAGGACATAACCCGGGAAAATCTTAGAATCCTTGGTCTCGCGCTTGCCACCCTCTTTAATCTCGGTGACGCGCTCCATAGGAATCTCGATATCAAAGATACGGTCCTGCATGCCCATGGTCTCGATGCGATGCTCGAGATCGGACTTAACGCGGTTCTCGTATCCGGAGTAAGTGTGAACGACGTACCAACGCTTAGACATGGTTTAGCCCCTCAATCCAGAGAACAGAGCAAGAGCCTCGCCAAAGCCAGCATCGAGCAGAGCGATGACGACGCCGACGACGATCAGAGAAGCGCAAACGACGACAGAGTAGTTCACGAGCTCCTTCTTATCGGGCCACGTGACACGCTTCATCTCGGACTTGACCGAAGCGAAATACTTCTTGGTGCGGGCGAAGAAACCAGGCTTCTCGTTCTTCTTGGACTTCGCAGCCTTCTCGTTCTTCTTGGCAACGGCCTTCTTGGCCTCAACCTTGGAGTTGGCGGCAGCGTTGTTGGCAGGTGCCGGCTGCTGAGCCTTCTTCTTGTTCTTCTTGTTGGCCATTTGGGTTACCTCCGCGCAATGCGCTTATACATGAGTAAACCGTAAGCCCCCAATTGGGAGCTTACGGAATAATGACTGGCACGCCAGGAAGGACTCGAACCCTCAACACTCGGTTTTGGAGACCGATGCTCTACCAATTGAACTACTGGCGTATATGACTAGAGACTAGCGAGTCTCTTTGTGCAGCGTATGGTGACGGCACCAGGGGCAATACTTCTTGATCTCCATACGATCAGGCATGTTCGACTTGTTCTTGGTGGTCGTATAGTTGCGGCGCTTGCACTCAGTGCACGCAAGAGTAACTAGAGTACGCATTTATCCTGAACCTTTCATTTCCGCCCCGTACGGGCACGAGATGGTACTTTATCAGCTCTATGTAAGTGCTGTCAATGAAAACCTCGAATCAATTGGTTCTCGGTGGATCCATTCATATTTGGAACACATCAATGAAGCCATCGAGAGCTAATCGACGGTGCAACCAGGACCATTATTGATCCTCTCGACACCAGCAACGGCTCAATATCCATTGCAGAAAAGAACCCGGCACCCATATAAGTGCCGGGTTCTCTAAGTCAACTATCAGAGAGCTAATTTACTCAATGATCGTGGAGACGATGCCCGAACCGACGGTGTGGCCACCCTCGCGGATAGCGAAGCGCAGGCCCTCCTCCATGGCGATCGGGTGGATGAGGTCGCCCTCGATGGTGATGTGGTCACCAGGCATAGCCATCTCGGTGCCCTCGGGGAGCTTGACCGTACCGGTAACGTCGGTGGTACGGAAGTAGAACTGAGGACGATAACCATCGAAGAACGGGGTGTGACGGCCGCCCTCCTCCTTGGTCAGAACGTAGATCTCGCCGGTGAACTTGGTGTGCGGGGTAACCGAACCGGGCTTGCAGAGAACCTGGCCGCGCTCGATGTCCTCGCGCTTGATGCCGCGGAGCAGCAGACCGACGTTGTCGCCAGCCTCGCAGAAGTCCATGGACTTACGGAACATCTCGATACCGGTAACGACGGTGTTCTGGGTATCCTTGATGCCGACGATCTCGACGGGCTCGTTGAGCTTGAGCTCACCGCGCTCGACACGGCCGGTAGCAACAGTACCACGGCCGGAGATGGTCATAACGTCCTCAACGGCCATCAGGAACGGGAGGTCGTTGTTACGAGCAGGCGTCGGGATGTACTCGTCGACGGCGTTCATGAGCTCGCGGATAGCGTCCATCCACTTGGCGTCACCCTCGAGAGCGCCCAGAGCGGAACCACGGATGACGGGGATGTCGTCGCCGGGGAAATCGTACTCGGAGAGGAGCTCACGGGTCTCCATCTCGACGAGGTCGATAAGCTCGTCATCGTCGACCATGTCGCACTTGTTCAGGAAGACGACGATGTAGGGAACGCCGACCTGACGGGCGAGCAGGATGTGCTCGCGAGTCTGAGCCATGGGGCCGTCGGTAGCAGCGATGACCAGGATAGCACCGTCCATCTGAGCAGCGCCGGAGATCATGTTCTTGACGTAGTCAGCGTGGCCCGGGCAGTCAACGTGAGCGTAGTGACGGGAAGCGGTCTCGTACTCAACGTGGGAGACGGAGATCGTAATGCCGCGCTCGCGCTCCTCGGGAGCCTTGTCGATGTTCTCGAACGCCGTAAAGTCAGCCTTGCAGCCCTCGGTCTCGGAGAGAACCTTGGTGATGGCAGCGGTCAGCGTGGTCTTGCCGTGGTCGACGTGACCAATGGTGCCGATGTTAACATGCGGCTTAGTGCGCTCAAACTTCTCTTTGGCCATAAAGCCCTCCTCTAAACAGGTCGTCCCCGGACGGGACTTTGCCTTTATACCATAGTGGCCTCTCAACATATTATTGAGAAGCCACCGTGTTACCTATGGTAGCGGTGACTGGATTCGAACCAGTGACGCCACGGGTATGAACCGTGTGCTCTAACCAACTGAGCTACACCGCCGGATGGAGCCTGCAACCAGACTTGAACTGGTGACCTCTTCGTTACCAACGAAGTGCTCTACCGACTGAGCTATACAGGCACTTGACGGGTGGGAGCTATAGGATTCGAACCTATGTAGGCAGAGCCAACGGGTTTACAGCCCGTCCCCATTAACCACTCGGGCAAACTCCCAATCGTTCAAGTATCCGCAGGTCCTTTGGTCTTTTGGACCGCCGCCCCCGCGAACGAAAAAGATAATACGATGCAACCTTGGGGGCTGTCAACGAAAACCTCTAGATACACGGT
>CALLSU010000075.1:0-6949 GCA_938011935.1 uncultured Collinsella sp. | reverse complement strand
CCATCGGCTACGTTGATAGCGACTGCGTTCCTTCTGACGCCGGAAAGACCGTTGAAGTTGACGGTCTAACCATCTCAGGGTCGATTGCCATTAATCAAGGATCGTCAAAAACATACGCAGGCGGCTTTATCGGCAAAATCTCGCAAGGTGGGGTTTCTAAAGAAACGGGTGTCTTGACGTCGGTGAAACAAGTTGAGATTACCAAGATTGATTTCGTAAACTTTAAACTCGAGACAGCCGGTAAAAGCGCCATCAACTCTGCTGGCCTCCTCGGATATAGCTGGGCCGGTGCTGAGGTAACGCTCGGTGACGCTTCAGTCAACAAGGACGATAATAGCTATGCAATTACAACAAGTGGTTCAAGCGTAAGCTCGGCTACTGCCACCGAGTTTGGCGGTCTCGTATACGCCGCCAGCGGCCACTGGGTTATCAATGATTACGCCCTCAATTTGTCGGGCGTTACTTTAAGTGCTCCCAAGGCGAATACGTTTGGCATGCTTGTTTGTCGCGCTGGCAGCGGTGTCTCCAGCGCCGTTGAATCCCTGGCTGGACTCTATCTTGAGAATAGGGCGCCATGGGTTACTGCGTATGTTGTTAATACGAACAAAGATGCCATTACAACGCAAGCGACGGTATTTGATGAATGGGTCGCTGATGGATGCCAGCCTGGAAAGGCGGTCGATGACTGCGGGGTAAACGGCGTTGTTTCGCTGCACACTCAAGAGGAAAAGCTGAACATGACCGATAGTGACGGTGCGCGCAATTCATACGAGAACCGCACCGTGTACGGTAACCAGCACCAAGCCAATGGATTGGTGCGCTATTACTACAATCTTGACCGCGCCGTTGCGGATATCAAACGATCCGGGATATCAAAAGATAAAACGGATTTTATTACGAAGCCCCAGGAGCTCCTTGTGTGGAGTGTAAGCTGGTATGCGCCCAAGGCTCTCAGGCCTTATGTTTGGAGTGGCGAGGACAGCCCGTTGCTCTGCTATGGCATAGGGCGCATTGGCGCGTGGGACAACGATATTCAGTTGGACATGACGGGTTATAGTTACTATCCAATCGATATTACTGGCATGAACGCTGTTGTTCGTCGCTCGATAATTAAGTTTTGTTTTAGCGATATCAATAAAAAAGAGAGAAAGAATAAACAATACTCCCAGTCCTCTCAGCATATGATTATGCACGAGGGCCTGTTTAGTAGCTATTCCGGTTCAAACAGTGTAACGTTTCACTGTTTGACCCTACAAGGATCTATTGGCTCGGCTAGTGGTGGAACCGGCGTGCTGTTTACCAAATTTGTAAAGGGAGATAGTAAGGGTGCGGCTAAGGTCGAAATCAAAGAACTTACTCTCGACGGCATTAAGGTGGACGGAGCCAAAGACGCGACGTACGCACCCTTGCTTATCAACCAGTTGTCCTCCAAAACAAGCCTAACGGTAAGGGGAGGATATAAAGCCGACGGTAAACCTACAACTGGCACAGTCCAGGGCATTACCGTGAAGCCGGACTCGTACGAAGCAGGAGAAAAGGCGGCAACGAGCCTATTCGGCAATCTTGGCTACGAGAAGGCCGAGATGGTAACGGCCAACTTCCAGGACATAACGGTTCCGTCTTCTAAAACGGACGGTATCTTTACTCACGCAAGCTTACTTGAGAGCTTTGCCTACGACGGTACTAAATCCGGTTCGTCGGCGAGCTATATTTTCTACAGCAAAAAGCGCAAAGAAGAGGATTCGAGTTTTACGTACTTCGAGCCGACGTATGGTGCCGAAATTGATACGAAGGGTAACGACAGCGAGTACGAGGGCCAACAGTGCTGGTACAACGATAAAAAAGGCTACTTGACCGACGATAACTTGGTAACCGATGGTTCGATTACGGCAAATGAGGATACCCCTCAGTTTGCGAATAAATACCTTCCGTATGTTTATAAATCGAAGGAGGGTGCGGGCGAGCACGCTCACGATACATTCCATGAGATTAAGGTCAACCAGCGCGTCTCGAACTTGCTTACGGGATGCGGTACCTATGGCGACCCGTATACGTTGACGAATGCAGCGGAGGTCGTAACTGTCGCAAACTATATAAACGGAAAAGAGTCCGCTGCAGACGGTTGGCAGATTGCAGTTATCGACAATCAAGAAAACCTCTGTACACGTCGTAAAGATGGCGCGAAGGATTATGAATTAATTTATGAGTACAAGCGGTCGCAGGGCAGCTGGGTATGCACTACCGATTCTAGTAAGACGCTGTCGAACGACACTATGCATAGCTATATCCAGAGCGCCTATTACAGCATTGAGCCTGCGGATAGCAAGACGGAGAAGCTGAATTATATTGAGCTTGACGGAAACAGCTTTAAGGGATTTGGCAACAAAGACAATCCCTTCCGCGGCGTTATCGTGGGTAATCTCAAGCAGGGTCTCGGTAAGGCGACGCTCAAGATAGTGAAGAAGACCCGTACGATTTCTGGTTTGATTCCATATAGCTATGGCTGCGTTGTTAATAACCTGAATGTTGAATATTCAGGCAGCAGCGCTGCAATGGGTTCCAATGACATTTCGTACACCGAAAGTAGCGATGGTATCCCGGCATCGTTCTTTGGCGGCATTTTTGGCTGCATTCTTGGCGGCGACAACATTATTGATGGTGTAACGATTAGCTCGGATGGCTTTACTGTTGCAGGTGATGGCACCAAGGCAAAGGCATATCTTGTTCCTGTCGGTGGCTACGTTGGTGCCATTACGGGCGGCGGCGTGATCTTCCGCCATATATCGGGGACATCATGGCGAGCTGGAACCAAGACAAAGTTCAAAAGTGCTGGTGAAGGCGGCGGCAACTACCAGCTGTACGACAACCCTTACGTTGGTCGCGTGATTGATGGCTACGCCTTTAGCGAGGGCTGCCATATCGAAAACGGTGACGCTAACTACCAGATAAATGAGCTCGTGGACAAAGACATGCCTTGCGTTACCGCTACGGCGGCAAGCGACGGCACAGCCGCCCAGGTTATGCCGACAAGTCCGCAGGGCCTGCTGGTGCTTTCGGCCATCATCAACTCGGGCGCCGCATCGGGTGGTGTTTCGTTGGCCTATGAGGGGAGCACGCACGATACGAAAACCTCTATAAGTTTGGCAACGAGCGATACGGCAAGGCTCGAAACGCTACGTATGAGCATGTGGGAAAACTTGCTGTTGCCGACGATGATTTTATGCAGTCGATTGCCGATGACCAAATGGCCCCCGGTTTCGCGGCAGATAGTTCGAATTCGCCATACTTGGTTAATAGCTATGCCAATGCTGCGACGGGCTTACTTTGTGCGTCCTCGGGCATCGAACTGCAACTGACGCTTAACGATAAGTACGATATGACCAGCTACGGAAGGGGCTTTACGGGCCTCTCGGGACGCTATGTCTCAAATGCATGCGCATCTAGCACGGGCATCAATCGCGATTGCATCGTGCCTCGCATCGCCTGCATCAACGGCAACGGCGCAACAATTAAGGTCGGTAGCAAACAAGGCAGCAAGGTTTATGGGGTCAAGGAGTACACCGACGACGATTATAAGGTTGCCGGTGTCGGTGCTTTGTTTAGCACGGTGTCGTTTACCTCGAACAGTGCTTTGGGCAACACTGCTACAGGTATGGTCACAGACCTGAAATTTGAGGACTGCGACGTCGAGTTGACGACCATCAAGGCCAACAAAGATGACGACGGGCAAGGTGGAGACAAGGTCGGCGTTGGTCTTCTGGCCGGCGTGACGGCAAACGAAGATGGTGGCGTTTCTGGCGTTTACCGCAAGGTGACCATGGATGGCTGTAAGGTTGCCGGCGCTAAAAACGTCGGCGGTCTGTTGGGCAGCTCCGGTTATTGCAGTAGGAGTACGGCAACCAATTCGACGTCGGAGATGGTCGCAAAGCGTAGAACGGTGTCTCCGGTCAAGCTGTACGATTGCTCTTATACCGGTATGGATGTGACGGGTTACCTTAACGTTGGTGGTTATGTTGGAGCCATGGACGAGGGGACGAAGTGCGGCATTTGGGTGACGACCCCGGAAAATGCAACGGTTGCTTCAAATTCAACTGTGACGGGAAAATCTCCGAGCGCACATATCGGCGGCGCCTTCGGCTGGACGAAAGATTCGGTGTCTGTTAATGCGAAGATGGATTCCAAGGAGTTGGAAACAACAAATGATGTAATAGTCTCAAATGTGACGGTAAAAGCTGATTTCACGAACGCTGGAAGCTATATGGGCGTAGGCGGTTTAATTGGAAGAGCTGACTACGGAATTATTTCGATTGGTAACCTTTCGGTTACTTCTGATCAAGGATGCTATATCGGAAACACATCGACGGATAGGGGCAACCTGTCGAACGCTGGCGGCGTCATCGGTTTCGTTAATAGTAGGACCTACTGCAAATATTGGTTTAATGGCTGCACGGTTAGGGGACTGCGGCTCTCGATGAGTGGCGTTATGGGCGGCGTATTAGGCTACTTTTGGAGCACTCAAAGCGTGACCTATGACAATATAACGGTCGAAGACCTTGTGTTTGACGGTCAGTATGCTGGAGGTTTGACGGGACGATACCTGAATAGCGTCGATGTGTCTGCTTCTAATATCAAAGTTGCCTCCAACGCATTCCAACAGGCCAATTCTGGTGGTATATCGGGAGAGGGCAAGGGAAAGTTCCATCTCGCCAACGTGCTGCTCGATAGCAATACGTTCAATAATAAAGACCAGCAGGGTATTCTGTTTGGCCGCGTCGATACGAACAATCTTGGCGGCTACGAGCTGTATGCCGCCGGCGTATCCGTGAAGCTCGTCGAAGGCCAAACCAACGCGTCCATGCCCGCGTTGATCCGTGCGAGCGATAACAGCAGGATCGGCGAGGTCAATATGAAGTCGTATGTTGCGTTTGGTAACTATGAAGACACGCCTGCTGCGCCGGGAGAGGGCAAAACGCTGTATGGCGCTGATGCCGCAAGCGCGACTGCCGCCGTCTCGCCTTACGTGACTACAAGCCCGGTGAGCTGGCTTTCGGTTCAAACTGCCTCTGGCGATGCCGGACAGACTCGTTATCTGTTCGGCGACGGCGCCCCCTTCGAAATCGAGCCGAACATCCCGCGCGACACCGCGGCAGACATCCTGAGCGAGGCAGGCAAAAACGTTTCTGGCCGCTATACCTACAACAATATCGGTGGCATCAAAGATAACGGCGCTTATCAAAATAGCTCGAGCTATGTCGCTGAGTCCAGTACGTTCAACGACAATAGCGGCAATAGCATCGCACCGGATTTCCTCGTTTTGGTGATCTCTGGCGCCGACAACACGACGGTCAAGAGCTATCTAAATATCATCACGAACGGTGGCTTCTCCGACGCCTGCAGATTGAATAACGAGAACGGCACCAATGCGCACGTAACGGCCAAGGCGGAGGTGTTCCAGCTCAAGAACGGTGTGTTCGTTAAGGATGAAGAGGCATCGAACAATCCCACGCTTCGTGTGGTGAACAACGGCAAGAAGAATATGTCGTTTAGCCCAAGCTCCGATTGGGATAACGGCAAGGGTCGTTTTACGCTCCTGACCGTTACCTTTAGCGAGGCTGGTCAGAGCTATAACGTTCAGGTGCCGATTATCGTTAAGCGCAAGCTTGAGATTGATTTCACCGCAACGTATGACTATGGCACCAACTTTAAGGAGAGCAATTACGCCAACCTCGGGGATGGCGACCACGTGCTTACGAGCTTTGGCGAGCCGATGACGGGTTTGCTTACCTGGACATACAATTCTGCCAATGGGACTGAAGTCGACTTTGGCTGGGACAGCTACATGGCTGCCGGTGGCTCGATGAAGGGACTCGGCAAGAGTATCTGTTTCGAGGGTTCCAGGGGCACGCTGCCGCAAGGCACTCAACTCACGCTCGTCGATGCGAACGTTGACGGTAAGGCTGGCGGCAGGGAGTATCACTACGAGGTAGGCGAAGGCGGCGCAACGAGCGTTTCGCTGAGCGGAAACGACGGCTTTAAAGATTCTTCAGATCCAGCCAAAGCATATCAGGAGCGATGGCTGAGCGAGATCTTGGGTGTGAAGGCCACAGAAGACGATGACGGCGCATGGGTTGTATGTAACAACGAAGCGGACGCGACCGCGAAGGCGAAACTCGGAGATACGTGGAAGCTTTTTAAGGCCGCGGGCGCTGACGTTTCCGGCGACCAGCGCTATACGCTAACGGTGCCAAAGGATAAGAACGGCAACGAGCAACGTGCGTCGGAGAGTGTCTATCTGGTTGTCAACGTGCCCAAGCCCTCCGTCGACGGGGCGCGGGCCAACATCAACGGCTTTACGGGTACGTCTATTGACCCAGGTTCTTCGGGTAACCGCATATCTTGTAGTCTGCATCACGTTTTACGTGCCAATGGCCATAACGATAGCCATAACAATACGGCATCGACCTACGGCATCTTGTCCAATTACGGGCAGGAAGTTAACGACGGGAAGTCGGAGGCACGCACTCCGGTTTCGAAGTCGGCGGACGGCGCTGCCTACGTTCTCTCTCTTGACGTTACCGACACGATTACGTTTAACCCGAGTCAAAACTATGCCGACTCGGACTCGCTGTTCTATCAGCTCGATACGTCGCTGTGCAAGTATGGCGCCAACGACAACCTAACAGGAGTGAGCAGTTTCCCGAGTGGCACCTCGGCGATCGCCGAGTTCTACGTTGCCATCGGCGATCAGAACTATAGGTGGAATGGCAACGATTGGGAGACGTGTGACGCTTCGACGCCTGCGTTTACGCAGACTGTGATGGATACGGGCAATGACTCACTGAAGCTCATGCTCGACCATGACCTTGCTGGAATCCGCAAGCGTGCAACGGGCGGATCTTTTACCGTGCGCACGGTTGTGGAAGAGATTCGCCTTACGCCAGACGGCTGC
>CALLSU010000074.1:0-1273 GCA_938011935.1 uncultured Collinsella sp. | reverse complement strand
GATCATATGCAAATCCGTATGTCAATTGGCCAATAGGCGTTGCGCAGGAAAGAGCCATATATACGACCGAAAGCACCTTTCCGCAGAGTTCCGCCGGCGCCGCCCGCTGAACGAATGCAACGATTTCGACCCACGCAATACTCGCCCACACCATGACCCATGCCGAACCGACCGCAAGCGCAGCAAACACAATTTGGCCAGCGCCGCTCAGCAGCGTGACAGTAATCGGCACGACTCCAAAACAGATCATCGCAACGTATCGACATATGTCATTGAAGGAAAAACGATTCGGCCTAATACCGACCAAACCGCCGCCTGCAAGACCGCCCAGCCCCATAGCTGCCTCAATAATCCCAATGCAGGAAGATTGCATGCCGAGATGCCTGGTAACAATAACGGGTGCACCAATCGTTAACCCAACCAACGCAAGATTCAAAACAGCCGCAAGCAAAATCACGGCGAGCAACGAGGTGTTTTGGAGCAGGCACCGAATCGCTGACATAAAATCGCTTTGACATGCCATACGAGTCGAGCTATCCCCCGTCATTTCAGAGGGGACATTTTGTTTGAGTGTGGCCCAAAACAGCAGCGTCGACATTGCAAACGCCACCGCCGCGATCGCGCAAAGGACGTCGATTCCAAAGCATCCGTAGACGGCTGTTCCAACCACGGGACCTAGAATATTGCTCGCCATGGTCGTCTGCGACACTAACGCGGTGGCCCGCTCGACCTTTTCCTTGCCGACCATGTGCAGCGTCTCAATTTGAAGTATCGGCTTCAGAATAGACTGAACGGCGTATTGAACGCACAGCATCACCGCCACAACAGCCGCAAGGGGCAACGCGCCCTTCATGCACCATATAGCGTTGACGAACCACTGCGGTCGAGCAAGTAAAGCGGGCACGCAAAGCACAGCGCCGACAACGTCGAATACACGCACAGCTGCGCAACGAGAAGACCGACGAGTCTTATAGGCAGCGCTGTCTTTGATGCTGATACGGCATCGAAGTCTCTCATCCCGTCCATAGAGCTTTGCCTCCTATACATACTATTGGTATGTATTTAACGGCTCGAAAAGGGCGGCCGTAGCCACCCTCTTACATCAATATACATACCGTTAGTATGTATATTACCACCCGACACGGTTCCAAACGTCCCAAATTTGGCACGTTGTTTGAAGCACTTCTTCCCCCAAATCGAGACCCACTGCGGCCGCCATCTGCGTCAAACATTGCGCGCGAGCGACCATTCGCTCCTTGGGCTCGAGCGGACG
>CALLSU010000073.1:0-21595 GCA_938011935.1 uncultured Collinsella sp. | reverse complement strand
GGCTACATGATGGCCAAGGACCCGGCCGAGGTGCGTGCCGGCGACATCCTGCGCGCCGTCGAGGGCAGCACGGCTCCGGTGGCGTGCGATGGCATCGACAACAGCTGCGCCCGCAGCGATCTTTGCTCGACCGTCAAATTCTGGCGCGGTCTGGACGACGTGATCGAAAAGTACGTCGACGGCGTGACGTTGGCCGACCTGGCCGCCGTCCCCGAGATCAACTTCGACATTAAGCTGTAGGGCTGCAGATGGTATCTCTCGACAAGGTGTACAAGCAAATTGAGATTTTTGCTCGGGAATGTGACGCCGAGAGGGTTGTGCTGTTTGGTTCTCGTGCCCGCGGTGACAACTTGCCTAAGAGCGATATTGATATTGCTGTAGCAGGTTGCCGGGATTTCGACCGTTTCTCATATCTGATAGAGGAGCGTCTTGATACTCTTTTAGATATAGACGTCGTCAATCTGGATGAGTCCTTATCGCAGCAATTGCTCGATGAAATTGCCAGGGATGGTGTGATTCTGTATGAAAAAATATGAGAACTTTGCCAGCGCCTTGGCGAATCTTGAGGATGCACCCAATCAGGATCTTAGCAATGATTTTGTTCAGAGTGGATTGATTAATAAGTTCAACCTTCAGTTTGAACTGAGCTGGAAGCTCCTTAAGCGTCTGCTCGAGTATGAGGGCGCCACGCTTGCTGCATCGGGGTCTCCTCGTGCCATCTTGAAGGAAGCCTACCGATTCTACGACTTTATTGATGAGGCGGCATGGCTAGATATGCTCAGAGACCGCAATACGAACGTCCATATCTATGACAACAAGCTCGCTCAAGATTTGATTCAGCGTATCTTGAACGTCTATATCCCCGCTTTCTGTCAGTTGAGAGACGGGCTGATGGGACGCTACGGCGATCTTCTTCTGGTGCCCGACGACCAGTTTGTTTAATTCCTTTAGATTTCGCGGATTTCGCGGAGGGTTGTTGCCGTTTACCGAGGGGTTGTTGTGCAACAACGGGCGAGCTGCAATACTTACTCTTATCTTTGCAAACTGCACTTTAACTACACCAATGCAGGGAGGATCTTATGCAGCGCAAGCATTCTGCTATTGTCGCGGGCCTGACGCTGGCGCTTTCGTTTGGCGCCGTTTCCGCGCCGGTACCCGCCGCTGCCGAGGAGCCCACGCCGGGCGTTGCCTCGGATGCGACCGATATCGATAAGGGTCTCTATACCCAGCAGTCCTTCTCGGGCGTGCTGAGGTCGGTCCAGGGCGTTTCGTTTGTTAACGTGACCCCCGAGATGAAGTACTTTACCAAGTACGAGAGCCATGGCAACTATAACCAGGGCTTTTCGTATGGCGACGGCTATAACGCGCTGGGTTATTACCAGTTCGACCGTCGATGGTCGCTCATTCCGTTTATGAAGCAGGCCTACAACTACAACCCCGAAAAATACAGCATGCTCAAGGATGCGATTGATCGCGGCAGCGAGATTTCCAACACGAGCAATGCCATGTACGAGAACGGCCAGCTCACCGAGTTGGGCCGTATTGCGCAGGAGGCTTTCCAAGGTGCTTATAACACCGACCCTGTTGAGTTCTCGGCTCTGCAGGATGCGTATGCGTACAACTCGTACTATGCGGTGACCGAGGCGTGGCTCAAGAGCGGCCTGGGCATTGATATTTCGGGCCGTGCCGATTGCGTTAAGGGCATGGTGTGGAGCATCACCAACATGTGCGGCACCGGTGGTTGCAGGGACTTCTTCCGTTGGGCAAACCTTTCTAACAGTATGACTGATCGCGAGTTTGTGACGGCGCTTTCCAACAGTGTGGTCAATAACGTGGCGACCAAGTATTCGAGCCAGCCCCAGTATCATGAGGGCTGGAAGAACCGCTACCGCAACGAGCTGAAGGACTGCTTGGTTTATATCGCCGAGGACGAGGCTGCTGCGACGCCCGTGCAGCCCGAGCCCACGCCGGCGCCCTCGCCGACGCCTGATTCGAATGACGACTCGCGTGACGATGCCAACGATGACAGGATGGATGCGCCCTCGACCGGTGCTGACGGTGATAGCTCTGCTGGTGGCACTACCAACAACGGCTCTGCCTCGAACGGCTCTGCTGCGGGCGATTCGTCTTCAAGCTCTGCCGGCAATACGGACAGCGACGCTTCTGGTTCGACCGGCGCTGGCACCTCTAACTCATCCACCGGCTCGAGCGATTCGTCCGTTGGCACCGGCTCTAACAACGGCTCCGGCTCTGACGCAACCCCTGGTTCCGATGCTTCCAAGGATGACTCGAATAAGGCGCCGGACGTTCCCGTTGCTTCGCCGGACAAGAAGCCTTCTTTCTCCGAGCAGCTTGGTTCTACGCTGGGCTCTTCGCTGATGGCTGGTGTCAATAACGGCTCGACCCAGAACAAGGGCAACTCTGATCAGGTTTCCACGGAAAAGATCGAAGCCGCAAAGGGCGACTCCAAGGACAAGGCTTCCGAGAAGACCGAATCCGATAAGGGTTCTAGCTCTGAGGAGAAGAGCGACAAGTCCGAACAGAAGAAGGACGAGGATAAGAAGTCTGAATCTGAGGAGAAAGACAAGAGCAAGGGCAAGACTGAGGACGGAAAGCAGCAGAGCGAGGGCAGCGGTAAGGGCAACACCGATGACCAGGTCCAGGAGCAAAATGACTCCAAAACGGTGACCACCACGACCACGACGACTACAACTACCAAGTCTTCGGGCGGCAACATGCCCAAGACGGGCGATCTGATTGTGATGGCGAGCCTTGCTAGTGCAAGCTTGGCCACACTGGGCGCTACGTCTATCGTAAGTGGTAAGCATAAGCTCGATCAGCAGAAGAAGGCTTCTGGGGAGGACGGCTTGGAGGAGTAATCTTCCAGATCGTTTTCTATAAGAGTTTGGGACGGGGTCCGGTGCGGCGGCATCGGGCCCCGTTTTTGTTGTGCAACGATTTGTTATGCCCCCTCGGGGGTCTGTTGCTACCGTTGCCCGAAACGTTTGCATGTCGATATTGTTGCGCTCTACCCGCTCGCTACAATGGGCATCGTGCTGCGTTAGAAGGAGAGTTTACGGTGTCTGAACAGGCGAATTATGGTGTTGCTCATGCGTTTGGCGCGCGGTTGCTCAATCATGCGGATAACGCAGCTCTGCCGGTTGATGTACACGACTTTTCCGATGCAATCAATCGGTGTTTACTCGTCGATAAGACTATGTTTATTGCCGATATATTGGACAGCGAAGCACCTGTTGCGATTTGTTGTCGTCCCAAGGGTTTTGGCAAGAGCATGAATCTATCGATGCTCAAATGCTATTTGGAACGACCTGATCACCGACGGCCGGATCGAAGCCCGTTCGTCGGCACCCAGATTTGGCAGGCGGACGGTGGTCGCTATCGTGATGAGTACGCGTGTTATCCGGTCATCACGCTCGACTTTTCAGCTGCCGCTGCGAGGCGCGACGCTGATGCTGCGGCGGCTATTCGCAGCGCTGTCGCGCACGAGTGCGCCCGATTGCTGCCGCTGCTTGACGCGCCTGATCTGTCAAGACGCGAGATTCGTCTTATCGAGAGGGTGGCGCGTGGGGTGGCCAGCGATAGGGAGATCGATGCGGCGCTTGGCGTGCTTATTAAACTGCTCCAGGTAGCTTTCGATGAACATGTTGTTCTTCTGATAGACGACTACGACGCAGTATGTCCAAAGCGTTTGGGCGCTAAGGACGACGGTGGCGTGGATCCCCTAGAGTCGCTCAGCCGAATGTTGTTCGACACCATTGCCGACGTCGGCGACTCGTTGCGATTGACGTGTCTTATGGGCGAGCGCCCCGGTCCTGCCGAGTTCGCGTTGTCCCAACGTGGGGTTTCCTATCGGTCGGCGACACCGCTGTCGAGCTGGTGTGATCGATGGTTCGGTTTTTCGGACGACGAAGTCCAGGTGCTGTTGGATCGCATCGGTCGCAACGGCTGTCTGGATGACGCGCGTGAGTGGCTTGAGGGCTATCTGTTTGGTGGTTTTTATTGCTCGATCCCGGAGCGCGTGGTGGACTACGCACATCGCGGTTGCGTTGCGCCCGTTCGGGCAGATCTGTATGGTTACGCCGACCGTCTGAGCGCATGCGTCGGCGACTGGAATCTCATGCGCCTGTCCGCATTGTTCGATTTGCTTGAGCCGCATGGGTTTATTGAGGCGCCAGTGCATGTGCATACCGAGGAGGTCGATGCCGCCAAGCCCGAAGATATCTGGACTGCGCTGTATCTGTCTGGATTTCTTACGACGGACATGACAGGGCATTCGGAGGACGGCGCGTGCCTTCGTTCCCTGCGCCTGCCTAACAACGAAGTGCGTCAGGCGCTCCGTCTTGTAATTCTGGAATGGTTTGAGTGCGCCGTTGAGGACGTTGGAGTTATCGACTCGTTCCATGACGGGTTGTGTCGAGGAGACGAGGACGCTGTAAAGCAAGCTTTGAGCTGTGCTATCGGCGATCTGGGCATCGATGTGGACAAATCAGATATGCCGACAGCCTATCATCTGGCGCTGCAGGGGCTTTGCTTTGGACTGTCCGGCTATTGCAATCCCAGCTCCAAGCGAAGTGGCGTCTCGGATCGCTGGGATATCCAGGTGATTCCCACCGGTCGGGTGTTTGACGTGGCCGACACGCTCGGCATGCTCGATGAGCGACCGCTCATTACGATCAACATGTTGTATGACCCTGGCGTCGATGCCCTGGGCCTGGAACTGTTAGCGGTTCAGGCGCTGCTCGACATAGAGCGCGACGGCATCGATGATATCCGCGTGCCGCGCCCCGCCGTCGGGCGCATGCGTTGGGGCTTTGGTTTTGACGGTCAGCGTGTGTCCGTGGTGTGTCAACGACTGTAGCGGCGGGTGAAAGCCCTTTACTACTCGGCGTCCTTCAGGGGCGGCATGGGCTTCCAGTTGGGGTCCTTGACGATCTTGCGTGCGTCCTTCATGCCACGGCGCAGCGCCGGAATACCGGTCCTAAAGCATTTGTCGACTGCTGCCAGACGAATGAACTCCTTGCAGAAGGTCGCGGCATTGCCCAGACGGAACAGCACGGGGTGGTAGTCGCCGTAGATCTGCATGTAGCGTGCCAGATAACCGCGGTTGCGCATGATGTAATAGCGGTTGGTGTCGCTCGTGGAGTTGAGCTGTCGTTTGCCGGCGATATCCCAGTTGGAGACGGCGCGGGCGCGCTTGAGCACCACGTCGGCAACCACGGCGGCGGGGAAGTGCTGGCTGGCCACGTAGCCGTAGCAGGCATCGTCGCCGTAGATAAAGAAGCGCGCGTCGGGCAGGCCAATCTTGTCGACCACGCGGCGCGAGAACATGCCGCCCTCAAAGCACAGTTGGTTCATGGCGCGGTAGCCCTCGGGTCCCAGGTCCCACTTGGCGATGGGGTTGGGAATGCCGAGCGAAAGGATGAGCTGGTACTGCCAAAAGAAGGCACCGCCGTCAAAGTCCAGGCGCGAACCCTGGATGACATCGTAGCGGTCGGTCCACTTGGCAAGACGCTCGATGCCTTCGGGGATGACGAGCACGTCGTCGTCCATCACCCAGAACCACTGGGCCCCCAGATCGTAGGCGCATTTAGTGCCGGCGGAGAAGCCGCCCGCACCGCCGCCGTTTTCGAGCTGCGGGGCGTAGATGACACGGTCGGTGCCGCCCTGCGCGTCGGGCTGCTCGGTGTCGATGCCCCACAGGTTGGCCAGGCGCTCGTTAAATGCGGTGCACATGGCCTCGGTCTCGCGCGAATTCTCGTTATCGACAATCACGATGCGCCAGGGCGTTGCCGTGAGCTCGGTCATGGAGTCGAACAAGTTGGCCAGGAGTTCCTGGCGCTTGTACGTAACGACAACGATGGCGAGCTTATCGATGGGGGCGGGAAGGGTTGAAGGCATGGGGCAATATATCCTTTCACGCGCGGCGGGCGAGCGCTGCGCGGAAGCTATCGAATACGTCCTTGGGACTGTCCTATTGTAAAGGCTCGGCGCACCTTGACGGCAAGCTTTGAATAAAACGCAGGAACCTGCCATGGGCCCGCCGCATGACGTGCGGCTACTTTGCCCGCAAGAGGCTCCATAGATTATATAAACGCCCGCTGGCGCGCTGACCCTTTGATACCATGAAACGACAGGTATTTCCTAAGGAGCACATTTGTCTACTAACGCCTCTGGCAGCCCTGTTCTGTCGCTGCTTATCCCCATTTACAATGTTCAGCGCTACCTGCGCGAGTGTCTCGATTCCTCCCTGGCGCAGACGCTCGAGGATATTGAGATCATCTGCATTAACGACGGGTCGACCGACAACTCGCCGGCGATTATTCGCGAGTATATGGAGCACGATAGGCGCGTCAAGATGATCGACAAGGCCAACAGCGGCTACGGCGACTCGATGAACCACGGTCTGGAGATGGCGCGCGGCAAGTACGTGGGCATCTTGGAGTCCGATGACTTTATGGCGTCCGACGCACTCGAAAAGCTTGTCTCGGCCGCCGATAGCAATAATGCCGACTTCGCGAAGGCGAACTTTGATTTCTACTGGTCTAAGCCCGAGGAGCGCCGTTCGCTGCACGAGATGTTTAAAGCCAAGGACTGTGGCAAGCCGGTGCACCCGAGCGATACGACGCAGTTCTTTAAGCAAAAGCCGTCGATTTGGTCGGCCGTGTACCGTCGCGATTTTCTTGAGCGCAACGGCATTAAGTTCCTGCCGACTCCGGGGGCATCCTTTCAGGACACGTCATTCGCCTTTAAGGTGATCGCGTGCGCCGATAAGGCTGTTTACCTTCATGATGCCGTGTTGTCTTATCGCCAGGACAACGAGAATTCCTCGGTCAATTCTTCGGCTAAGGTCTTTTGCGTCA
Organism: uncultured Collinsella sp.; assembly: GCA_938011935.1. Classification (GTDB taxonomy): domain Bacteria; phylum Actinomycetota; class Coriobacteriia; order Coriobacteriales; family Coriobacteriaceae; genus Collinsella. The sequence continues at coordinate 14,714 of CALLSU010000073.1, read as the reverse complement.
ATACCGAGTATGCCGAGATTGAGCGTTGGATTCGAGAGGATTATGCCCGTGACCACGCAAGTGATGACGTCGCGCGCATGCTCAAGTTCAATCAGCTCATTAAGTACGATTCGTACATGTGGAACTACGTGCGTCTAGCGCCTAAGTTCTATAAGGAGTTCCTGGTTCAGATGGCCAAGGAGTTCCAAGCGGCCTTGGACGCGGGGGAGTTTTCGCTTGACGATCTCAAGCCGTGGAAGCGCGCAAATCTCGCTGCCATCCTCAAAGATCCTGAGGGCTGGGTTGACGAGCATCCGAGTTTTGCGACGGATGGTGCCTTGGGGCGTGCTAAGTATTACGCCTCGGTTGGAGGCCCAGGCGTGGTCGCCGCCTTCCTCATCGAATCGCTGAGGGGGTAGGTCGGCATGGGAGAGGCCTCGTGTCCTAAAGCTACCATTGTCGTCCCCGTTTACAACTCTGCGCGCTCCATTCAGCGATGCGTCGATTCGCTGTTGGCCCAGTCCGAGCGCTCGATTCAGGTTGTCTGCGTCAACGACGGTTCGACCGATGATTCGTTGAATGTGTTGCGCCAGATCGAGCTGGCCGACGATCGCGTACTGGTGATTGACCAGGAAAACGCGGGCGTCTCGTGTGCTCGAAATGCCGGTATCGATGCCGCCGAGGGCGAGACCGTCTTTTTTGTGGACGCCGACGATTACATCGATGCCCAGACGGTCGAGTGTGTGCTGCATGCCATGGAGTCTGCAGATGCCGAGGCCGCCGTCTTTGGCGGCGTCTGTGAACCTGCCGATGCTGCCCCCAAACGCGTCCAGCAACTCATGAGCCCCAAAGCCGGTACCTTCGACGCCCGTGATCCCCATCTACTGTTCCATTCGAATGCGCAGCCCTATGCCTGCCGTGCGGCTTTTTCGCGCGAGCTGCTCAATCGCGAAGGCATTCGCTTCGCCCCCGGTTTGGCTTTGGGCGAGGACGTCGTCTTCCAATTTGTGGCTTATGCGCTTGCCCGCAAGACCGTTGTCATGCCGGACAAGTTCTACCACTACGTGATGGAGAGCGAATCGGCGACGCATGAGTTCAACAGTGCCGAGGCTCGCGTCAAAAAGCTTGACGCCCACATGAGGATGCTCGAGGAGGTTTTGGAGGACTGGTCGGCCTACGGTCTTTTGGACCTGTGCCCCGGCGAGCTGATAACTTGGTTTTTGGACCTCATTGTGTTCGACCTGGCGCGCTTGGATTCCGATGACTTCCACCGCGTGGCGGCTCGCGTCAACATGGACCTCACGACGTTTTTGGGAACGGAGTGGGCGGATATGCCTGCTAAGGGCGCCGTTCGCCGTGTTGCCCACAAGCTCGTTGCGGCGACCGCGGGCGTTTCGATGGCAGACGCAACGCTGTTCTATCTTTCGACTCGCGGTCTCAAAGCCTGCCTGGAGCGCTTTATCTAATTCCAAGCGCTGCCGCCCGCCGCAACTCGGCTGCTAAAATAACCCTGTTATACGCTATTCAACAGGAGGTTCTCTTGCAGAACTCTGATACCCCTAAAGTTTCGCTGCTTGTCCCCATTTGCAATGTCGAGCACTATCTGCGCGAGTGCCTCGATTCCGCCGTGGCGCAGACGCTCAAGGACATCGAGATCATCTGTATCAACGACGGCTCCACCGATAGCTCGCCAGATATCATCCGCGAGTACATGGAGCGCGACCCCCGTGTAAAGATGATCGACAAAGCCAACAGCGGCTACGGCGACTCGATGAACCGCGGCCTGGAGATGGCGCGCGGCGAGTACGTGGGTATCCTTGAGTCCGATGACTTTATGTTTGAGGATTCGCTCCAAAAGCTGGTCGCCAAGGCCGATGCTGAACATGCCGATGTGGTAAAGGGCGACTTTTACCTGTATTGGTCCACGCCCAGCGAGCGCCGTGAGCTGTTTGGGATCATCGACGAGTATATGACGGGCGCCGCGTATCGCCCCGTCGATCGCCCGGGCATCTTCTACCGCAAACCTTCCATTTGGTCGGCTATCTATCGGCGCGAGTTCCTCAACGACAATCAGATTCGGTTCCTTCCCACGCCGGGCGCCTCGTATCAGGACGCAGGCTTTAACTTTAAGGTTTGGGCTTGCGCCGAGCGTGCCGCTTTTATCGCGGACCCCATTTTGTGCTATCGCCAAGATAACGAGAAGAGCTCCGTTAATTCTCCTAACAAGGTGTTTTGCGTGTGCGACGAATATGCCGAGATGCAGCGCTTTTTGGATGAACGCCCCGAGCTTAAGGCTCAGCTTCAGGGTATTTTAATGCGCATGAAGGTCGATACGTACCGTTGGAATGATGAGCGCCTGGTCGATGAGTTGCGCGAGCAGTTTTGGGAGAAGGCCTCTCCCGAGCTCAAGTCCGATTGGGATGCCGGTCGCTTTGACCTGTCGCTGTTCGATCCACGCGGCGAGACCGATTTGCGCCTTATGATCAAGTCGCCCCGCGCCTATATCGATTCGCGCTTTGGCTTTAAGAAGCCGGGCAAGCTCAATACGTTTAAGCATTACTTTAAGATTGGCGGCCTGCCGCTGGTCTGGCGCGTGCTGACGTATCAGCGTACCTACGGCGACAACCCACATCCCGATGACGTTCCGGCCGCACAGTAGGAGCGAGTGACTATGGCTACCCCCAAGATTTCCGTTGTCGTTCCTATCTATAACGTGGAGGAGTGCCTGGCCTGGTGCCTGGACTCCCTGCTTGCGCAGGACATGCCCGATTGGGAAGGCGTGCTGGTCAACGATGGCTCGCCGGACGGTTCGCGCGATATTGCGGCTGCCTATTGCGAAAAGGACGCGCGCTTTACGCTGGTCGATAAGCCCAACGGCGGCCTGTCGAGCGCCCGCAATGCGGGTATCGCTGCGTCCACGGCGCCTATTGTTGCTTTTTTGGATTCCGACGACCGCTTTACGCCCGATGCATGCCGCGTGATCGTCGATGCCTTTGAACGCGAGGATTGCGACGTGTTGACCTTTGGCGCGAATCCGTATCCGCTGGAGGCGGGGTATCCGTGGCTTAACTATGTGCTGAGCCCGCGCGATGTGTCGTTTGAAGGCTATAGCTCCGACCTGCTGTTTAAGGAAGCGTCTCGCCCCTTTGCATGGCGCATTGCCTGCAAGCGCGATTTTTTGCTGGACAACGGGATTCTGTTCGACGAAACCGTTAAGTATGGCGAGGACCAGGTCTTCGATTTTGCCGTGTACGGTCGTTCGCGCAAGACCGCGCTTATCTCGAACAAGCTGTATGACTACCGTGTCGCGCGCAAAGGCTCACTTATGGACACCATGCGCTATGACGACGAGACGCGACTGCTGGAGCACGTGAAGATTTACTCCGCGGTGATGGCTGACTGGCAGCGCGACGATCTCGATGTACAGCACGCCGATGACCTGGCGTACTTCCTATGCGATCTGGTGCTGTACGATGCGCTCAGGTTGCTGGGTTCGGACTGCGGCAAGGTGCTTGCTGCCGTTGCCACGGCGCTTGCCGATTCTGCTGTGGGCGGCGATGCCGCGCTCGCACTATGCGCTCCTTCTGTTGCTGCTATGGTGCGCGCGGCGCTTACCAGCAAGGCCCCCAATGTCCGTGAGTGCAAAAAGCTCATGTTCGATTACGACGTCTTGAGGTTTGGGCGCCTGGGTGCCTGCAAGCGCATGGCGGCGAACGCCCTGGGAAAGCGAGAAGTGTAGATGAGTATCAAGCGTTTGGCACTTTGCCGCAGTCAGGGCCGTCTGTTTGTGCTGCTTCGCTATGTCGGTCAGGATGTCGCCGCGCTTATTGAGCAGGAGGGTTCTCAAGCGTTTGCCCATGCGACGACGAGCGGTTCTTGTGTGCCGTCGCTGGTGCTCCCGGTCGATCATGGCCGTGTGCTGGCGCTTTACCCTTCCGTTTCCGATTACGAGCGCGAGCTCGCTGTCTTGGTGCTTCCGTTTTTGGATGGTTCGTCGATGGATGTCGTTTTTGCATCCGGTGGCCAAAGGTTGGGCTCCATTCGCCTCGATAGCCGCGTGGCCAAGCTGGAATCCAAGATTAACTACAAAGCAAAGCCTGCGCTGTGTGCGCTTATCCGCGATGCGCAGCGTGGCGAACACTGCGGCCGCTACGAGATCGATGCCATTCGCTATTTGCCGGCAGACGCCGGCGCGGTGTGGCGCTATGAGGTCACCTGGGCGGGAGACCCCCAGTGCGCACCTGAGCTCCAGATCTTCGATACGCATATGAATGCCATCGATGTCACCGTGCATGTGTTTGAATCGCAGGTCGATGTTCCCCAGCGCAACGGTTGCCGCGTCAATAAAACGTATCTGAGCGTAGAGATGCCTCAGGATATACGAGATTTTGTCGCGATCGTGAGCGATCCCACAGAGCGGATCCAGAGCGGGTTTTGCGCCATGGATGGTCGCCTGTACAACGGCATGGTCGACGACAGCTGGAACCGCATGAAGGACGCGCGCGCAGACGACGCAGCTTATCGACGTTGGTTTGAGCAGCATCGCGCAAAGCCGGGCGATTTGGCGTGCCAGCGTGTCGCTTCGGCGGCCTTTGCCTATAGGCCGCTCGTGAGCATTGTGGTGCCGTGCTACAAGACTGATCGGGTCTACCTGCGCGAGCTGCTGGATTCGGTGCTAGCCCAGAGCTATGGCAACTGGGAATTGCTGCTGATGGACGCCTCACCCGAATGGGATGCGGTGGCCGACCTTGCGGCGGACGCCAATGACGAGCGCGTTCGCCGCATCGAGCTTCCCGGCAACGGCGGCATTGTGGTCAACACCAACGCTGGTATTGAGCAAGCGACGGGCGACTACATCGCGTTCTTGGACCACGATGACATCCTGGAACCGGACGCGTTATTCCGCTATGTTGCCGCGCTGAACAAGGTTGCCGAGGGCGAGCGTCCCCAGGTCCTGTTCTGCGACGAGGATATGTTCCAGAAAACGGGGGAGTGGGGCCAGCCGGTCTTTAAGACGCGGCTCAACGTCGACCTGCTCTATAGCCATAACTGCGTGACGCATTTTCTGATGGTGGAGAAGGCACTTATCGATCGCATTGGCATGTCTCCGGAAGATGTTGCGGGTGCCCAGGACTACGACCTGACGCTCCGCTGCCTTGCGGCGGGCGCACGGTTTGAACATGTTGCGCACGTGCTGTATCACTGGCGCGTGCATCCGGGATCGACCGCCGATGGTTCTGCCGATAGCAAGCCGTATGCCATCGAGGCCGGGCGCCTTGCGCTGCAGCGCCACTTTGATTCGTTGGGCGTTCACGGGACGGTCGAGGAGACCGAGACGCCGTTTGTCTACCGCATGCGCTATGCGCTGCCGGAGCCTGCGCCGCTGGTGAGCATTGTGATTCCCAACAAGGATCACATTGAGACGCTCGACGCCTGTGTAATGTCGATCGCCCAGAGAGTCACGTATGCCAATTACGAGATTGTCTTGGTGGAGAACAACAGCGAAGCCCCGGAGACGTTTGCGTATTACGAAACCCTGCCAGAGCGCGTGGCTGCAGCATCTGAAGGCAGGGGCATCGCGCGCGTTGTGTACTGGCCGGGCGAGTTCAATTACTCTCAGATCATTAATTTTGGCGTGGAGCATGCCAAGGGCGATTACCTTCTGCTGCTGAACAACGACACCGAGGTCATAAGCCCCTACTTTATCGAAGAGATGATGGGCTATATGCAGCGTCCCGATGCGGGCGTGGTGGGCGCCAAGCTCTACTTTGCCGATCATCTGGTGCAGCACGCGGGCATTGTGGTTGGCGTGCGTGGCGCACTTGCCCATGCCAACCAGGACTTCTCGGCAAAGCGCGAGGGCTATCTTGCCCGCGCTGTGCGCCCGGGCAACTTTAGCGCCGTAACGGGTGCCTGCCAGATGGTGCGACGCGACGTATTTGAGCGCGTCGGCGGCTACAACGAGGAACTCGCCGTCGGTTTTAACGATGCTGACTTTTGCCTGCGCGTATGGGAGGCGGGCTACCGCACCATCTTTACGCCCTATGCCGAGCTGTATCACTACGAGTTCACCTCGCGTGGCAGGGAAGAGGCCAACGAGGAAAAGCTGCGCCGCTGGAAGCGCGAGCAAGCGCTGTTCATGCAGCGCTGGCCTGAGTTTTTCTTGACGGGCGATCCATGGTTGGGGCCGAACTTGTCCGCTGAGAGCGAGTATTTCTCGTATTAAGTCAATGGTTTTTAGGAAGTCCTAAACTTTCTTTCGGTATGAGCTTGGAAGAAAGCAATGTTGGACTATTTACTAAGACAAATTACGAAAGCTCGATACTTCCGCGATAAGATTATACAGGTTTATATAACTCGATATTATCCGATATGGTCTACGATAAAAATTTAAGCAATGATTGACCGTTAATCGATTTCCTAGAAAGGCAAACAAGTGGAGGTAGCGCTCTCTATGGGCGATAGCTTTGTCGCGACTGGCTTGACCATAGAGGACAATCTCCTGTCGAGAGCCGCTAAGGCCACTAAGGGCTATGCCTATCTGGTGCAACTGGTCGGTTATTCCATTTGGCAGCGCGCCAACTTGCATCGTGCCAAAAGTGCCATTGTGAGCGAGCGCGACGTCACTGAAGGCATTGCGCTGGCAGAGGCTCGTTTTCACGATGTTGTTCACGAGCCCGCGATTTCTGGACTGGGACTCAACGATATCAAATACCTTTTGGCCATGTGCGAGGATAAACAACAGTCCAAATCATCCGAGATTGCTAAGCGCATGGGTAAAAAGACCAATGAGGTCAGCTCCATTAGGGCAAAATTGCTACAAAGAGAGGTTATTCAGGCACCACAGAGGGGCTACGTGCAGTTTGCCGTGCCGGACCTAGATATTTATCTGCGAGAGAATGCCGAGGAGATTCTCGAACGGTTCTAGGTCGAGTGAGGGCGACGTCATGTTCTTTAAGACTGCTATCAGCGTCGATTGCCATATCGGGTTTTTCTGGGGCGGCAGTCCCCGTGATAATAGAGATGTGGCATTCATCGTCGCCCGCTAATCAGATTTCGTCTATCTATAACATTGCGTGTTTTAATTTGCAGGAACAAAGATATCATTCGCAAAGCGTGAGGGTTATCTTGCCCGTGCACAACTGTTTTCGTTGCTAGACACCAAAAGCAACCCTTTTAGTTGCATGAGACATAATGCAACTGTTTTCGTTGCTATATACCAAACGCAACCCTTTTAGTTGCAAGAGACAAAATGCAACGGTTTTCGTTGCCTGATGCCAAACGCAACTCTTATTATGTAGTTGTTAGCTTTCTCACATACATTCATTTACAACAGGCATCTACGAATTCAGCCGTCTCATATATTCCTTATAAGGCATGAGAAAATGAACCCGATACATGGTATTCAGCGCTAAAAGAGACGAAATGGACATACCGTCTCTATGCTGCCGATACGGCATCGCGAACAACCCCTTCGCGCGGTTGCCCTTGCCCTTGAGCGACTCAGGGAAGTAGATCTCGTCGAGCTCGCCGCCGCAGCCCCGCCCGGCCCTGAATGGGGGCAGTGGGCCGAGAGGCACTCGATCAGCCTATGGCGCATGGCGTAGGCGGTCTTGAGGCAGACGCGGCTGCGCTCGACCTCGTAGGCGGAGCCGGCCGTGTCGTCGAACGCCGCCGCGCGGATCACGTCCCTGACGGACTCAATCGCGCGGCGGCGCTCGGTCCCGCTCAGCTTCGCCATGTCCCGTTTGAAGGCGATTACCAGGTCCTCGGCGTTCATGCTGCCCCGCGGTCTACGAGGCTAACGATATGGCGCCGTGGGGACAGATGTGTGTCAATCCTGGTCTAACAGAGCTTTTTTAATTGACGCGCCCATATAAATCTTTTCTGCATACTCGACTGCTTCTGCAGCCTCTGCGGCGCTCCGTAATTGGTAAAGCGACCTGACAGAGAGTGGAATTCGATGTCATAGCTGGCGTCTTCATCGGAGGACAAGACTGCTTGATGACTATATGTTTTCATCTCTAGCCATCTCAGGCTATTATAAATATATCCGTTGGCAGCTTTTACGATTTCCGGTACGTTCCAATCGGAATCATTTTTTGGTAGTTGATAGACATGACTTCTGCTTCGTATGTGCATTCAGTATTATTGCACTGGATAAAATCAACTGCATCTAATTTAGCTAGATCGGGAAGCGATATTGCATGGCGCTAAGCTTGACACAGAAAGAAACATATCGGGAGACGCTGGCTAATCTCGTTGCCAAGCAAAACGATGGCGCCTCCATTGTTTCCGCAAAGAAGGAGCTGGAAGCGCTATCGACTTCTCTCGTCCCGCGAATGCTTTACCGCTATCGACCTCCAAGTGAATACGCTTTTGCCGATCTAGAAAACGCGACTGTTACATTTTCTCATCCAAAGGTTTTCAGCGATCAGTGCGACTCGGTACCGATCTATAACTGGAATGGTATAGATGAAATCGAAAGTAATCTCAATGATGATGAACAAGCGTTAAAGATAATAAATCAAATTGATTTTAGACGACTTGCGTTTGTTTTAGGGGTTCTGGGGGCTCCTTTTAATCCAGCAAGAATAGATGAGTTCGAGATACTATCCGATGAGGGAAAAGTTAGTCTTTTTCGCTCGGCTGTTAAAAACTTGCGCTTATTTGTTGGAGGATTTGTTGCCCCAGTTCATCAGAATAGCTGCCGAAATTGTTGTCGCATTTTGTGCCTAACGGACAATCCTAGCGATTCGAATATGTGGAATGTATATTCCGAAAGCCAAGCGGGTTTCGTTCTTGCTTACGACAGAGAAGCTATTCGCAATTGCAACATAGCTAACGGAATGCGCACTGAATTATTACCAATTTTATATGATGACGAACCATTTAATTGCGACCCTCAAATTGCTTGGACTGCTGCTAGGATGCTTGGTCTTAATGTGAGCAGTGATGACATGCTTAGTGATCTACGGGCAATTTACAGAAAGGGCAGTGTGTTTGAGCGGGAGAACGAATATCGTGCCCGTCTTGTACCAGAGCCAGATGAGCTTGAGATGAATTATGTACAACGCCCATGCAAGCCGTTGCGAGTTATTCTTGGGAGCAGGATGACTCAAGAGGATAAAGAGCTTTGCATTTGCGCGGCGAATAAACTGGATATTCCTGTAGATGAACAGTGCTAGTTATCCTTTAATAGTGCCGTATAGTCAATTATTTGTCAGCTGAATCGGGCGTCAGTAGACTTCTGAGCTGGCGATTGCTATATCTACGGGGGCATTTCGAAAGATAATTTGGTGTAATTTACGTTAACGGGAGTTGCTTGTCTATGAGTTTATCTTTATCAAATTGGGATTACTACTTGGTTCTTGAAAGAGAGCTTGTTAATTCCTTTAATTATGTTGAGCTGAGCAACGATAATTTCTCAACTTATTCAGTTGAATTTGCAAAGATGCTTTTATCGATTTGTTCTGAATTTGATTCGGTTTTTAAAGATTATGTCGAACTTCGATCCGGAAATAGACCATCTAATATCAAGGAAGCATTCGAGTGCCTGTCTGCTTTGAATGATATTGCCTTTGTAAATGAGGTAGTTGACATTGCGATTAACCAGAGTATTTCACTCAAACCTTTTAATGCGTGGATAAATGGAATGTATGCAAAATTAACTTGGTGGGATAGCTATAACGCTGTGAAACATGATCGTGGTACGTATTTTAGAAAAGCTAATTTGGAGAACTGTTTGAATTCACTGGCAGCTTTATTATGTATCGAAATTGTCAGTTTGAAATGTTTTGGAGTTAAGCGTTTGACTCCAGTTAATCGATTGTTTCGTATACCTAACAAACAACTTTGCCGATCATTGCCGGGCCAAAATGGACAATGGGATTTGGTTATCGATTCTAAGGAGCTGAATGAAACATCAAATATGAGACCTGCAAATTTGATGATAGTGAAGAGCGTGAGCTAGCGATACTTTGGATCGCACAAAAAATAGATGGCGTAAGCGTGGGGGGGGGTGATGACGTCTGCCTGACGCAAAACGGCTTTCGCACTAGAATCTGAAATAACCACAAGGAAGGTTCTTGAGAAGGATGAGGACCGCAATGTAGATCTTAGCGGACGCCGCGCCCGACATGTTCGCTGAGCCCCACCTCAGCGACGGGACGATCGACAGCTGGTGCTTATCCGCAGGCTCTCCGATCAGGTGCTTAATTCGATCATAGAAGCCGAGGCCGGTCAGCTTCACTGCAGTGGCGTGAACAGCCGGAACATCTATTGCGAATGTATTCTTAAGACCTGCAGCGTCGACATTGTCGTTGCTCTCTACTATGAAGTGACTCAAGTGGTCACCGGGAATTGAGCCCGTGAGCACGAAATACTGAGCAGTTTAATCAAGAGGGCCGCTTCCCGGGGACTGGGGGCGCAGCTCTCGGCCAATGGTTTCACCGGGTGGTTACTCTGACGTGCTCGAGCAGGAAGGATGGAGGAGATGGTCCATGCCCCTGGACACAGTGAGTGCTATTGTTTTATTGGTTATTGTGTCCTTAACCGCTTATTCGATATCAACTGACATGCAGTCTAATTATGTTGGTTGTTATCTTTATTTTGTCGTTATTAGGTGCTCTTGCGCTAAGGCTGATGGAGCTGATTTTTATGGCATATCCTCCGAAACGTCCAAATAGCCACATAATTGATACAGAGGCATGCTCTTTCGTCACCTCCCTTATGCCTTCTGAAAACTGGGTTGTTCGAGACTTAACAGAACGTGATTTTGGAATCGATAAAATTTTTGAGCGCTTTGAAAACGGATTCGCTACTGGTGAATTAATGGCAATTCAGGTGAAGGGAACAAACAAGCCACTCGAAGATAAACCTGAAATTCCATTTTCCATTGATACGAAGACGCTTTTATACGCTGAAATGTTTGCAATACCTTTTCTTTTAATTAGATGTTCTTTAGCGGATGATGGAGCGTGCTATTTTGTCTGGTTGCAAGAGTATATTCGTGTTCGATTGAATTTCGATAATTCGTCTTGGCGAAAGCAAAGGTCAAATACTATTTTAATTCCAACTTCTAATAGATTGGGCGATACCTCTGCTGAAAGTCGGTTAATCCATATCTCTCGGTTTCCAAAAATGAAAGAGTCATGGATCAAATATTATATAAATACATGTGATTTAGCGTATCGACTTCCGAATTATATTGAGGATGATACCGTCACATTAGATTTCGCAATACAATACGTTTTGCCTGTTCTTGATAGCCTTGAGAAGGCTAATAACATGCTTGGTTTAATTTCCAACCACTTTGTCGCTACTAAATTGAGCCAAGCTATTGAGCTTGGAAAACGTATATGCGACAAAGAGTTTGAAAGCGAATTAACTGATTCGTTTTTTAAATTCGTTTGCCTGTGTTCTGATGTACGCAAATCTATAGATGTGCTATCACTTAGATTCGATGTCGATCATATGAGGTTTTTATATGAGTCCGAAGGCATGGCGGAGTATTAGTGCTCTGTTTTTTCTGCGGGTTGAATGTAATGCGGGATTTCTTGTCGGATACTTTAATCTACTGCTTATCTTCAAGAAAGACCTGAAAGGTATTTTGTTTGACTACGTTTGTGCCTAAGTTGCTTTGAAAGCATGGTTTTTAGAGAATAATCCCCGAGCCTTGCTCCGTGTGGCGGCACGTAAAAGTTGTACTGTGCTTGGGCAGGTAAAAGTCCAAGACGATTAGATATCCGAGAGGATATCGAGCCCGCGTCGGGGAGATAAGGTGAGTCCGCGCCGGGGACTTTAATTCCGGCGGCAATTAGGTTTCCGAAAGGATGCCGTGGCTGGCAGCCAGCAGAAAACCGCTCTACACACTCCTTCCGCGTGCCGCCTGCTCAAACGATTTGCGCCGAAAAGGATATCCGGTTTGTGCCATAAGACGTTGCTGTCGACAATGCACGGGACGGCAAGGACGTGGCGGCTCTCATCAAATTGCAGTCACAAAGATACCTTTTATCGATTCCCTGTTGAAAAACTAAATTGATAGTCTGAGAATAACTTAAGAGAGCCTTAAATCTCGGAGAAAGGATGTCGTATGAATAACCTTCGAGAAAGATGGCGAGGACTAACAGCGCTGGGAGTTGCTGTATTTGCCGCCGCCTGCATGACGGTTGTCCCGGCGCCCTCATTTGCTGATATTGATTCTCTCGTTGGTCTTCAATATATTGATCATAGCGAGTCTCGCAATTTGACAGGTTTCTCTGTTTCTCGTCCTGCTGGAACGTATTATTTCGACAACGATGGCTCGATGCAGACCGAACTCGTTCGGTGCGAGGACGGCAACCTTCGCTATTTCGATCCCGAGACTGGCGTCATGGTCACGAACCAGTGGTATAACGATTACGAAGCCGTTTGGTACTATTTTGGCGCTGACGGGACCGCGGTGTCGAACTGGCAGCTTATCGGCGGGGATTGGTACTACTTCTATCCCGAAAACCACGATATGGCATACGGCCGAGTTCAGATTGATGGCAAAAACTACTTCCTGAACACCCCTGGCGCCAATGCTGATGGCCGCATGCAGCATAGTGGCTGGATTTATGACTCCATCTATGGAAAGTGGCTCTATGCGACTTCCAGCGGCGAGCTGTTGACCGGTTGGCATAATATCGGTGGAACTTGGTACTATTTCAATGAGTACGGTGTCATGCTAACTGGCTGGATCAACGATTCGGGCACCTGGTACTACGCCAACGCCTCCGGCGCGATGGCCACTGGCTGGCTCAACATCGGCGGTGCGTGGTTCTATCTCGACGGCTCGGGCGCCATGGTCGCTAACGGCTGGCGCAGCCTGGGTGGCTCTTGGTACTGGTTCGACGATTCCGGTGCGATGGCCACCGGCTGGCGTCAGGTCGGCGGCGCCTGGTACTACTTTAGCGGTTCCGGCGCTATGGCCCACGACGCCTGGGTCGGCGACTACTACCTCCAGTCTTCCGGCGCCATGGCTACGAATGCCTGGGTTGGCTCCTACTATGTCGGCGAGGACGGCAAGTGGATTCCGGACTACGGTTTAGTTTGGTATAAGAGCGGTAGCGATGTTTACCATACGCATAAGTGTCGTACCGTTGGCAAGGACGCAAAGGGCTATTCGCAGATCTCTATCCAGGAGGCCCGGAGGCGCGGTGCTTTACGAGAGTGCAAGAACTGCCAACAAATTGGCTAACGCATTATTGAGCTAGTTTTGATTGAGGCCCCGTTGCCCTGAGGTGACGGGGTCGCTGCGTGATTGGATACCGTGCTGCTATGAAGAAATGCTCATTCGGGGTGTTGGTCTTTTCGGGCCTTGTTTCTTTGGGACTCCTTTTGGGTTCGCCCTCGATGTTATACGCCCTTGATTCGAATAACACTGACGAAGGTCCCGCATCTAACGTTGCTATTGCTTCTGTCGAGTCAGGCGTTGATGCTCAGCGCGAATCGACCTTCGCTGTCGAGCAGAACTCTCAGGTTGATAATGAGACCCCTTCTGAGGTTTCGAATCAAATTGTTTGGCATCAGGGGTGGATATCACCCGAAGAAGGGGCTGGTTATTGGCGTTGGGGCTTGTCCGACGGAACAATCGCTGTTTCTTCTTGGAGACACATAAACGGTAGCTGGTACTGGTTCGACGACGAAGGTCGAATGGCTCAGGATGGATTGGTTCAAGTCGGGGGTGCAACTTATGGATTCTCCTCTTCGGGTGCAATGCGTGTCGGCTGGTACCTAGATTCTACAGGCCCCACTTCTGCTTGGCGTTATTTCTCCGGTTCTGGCGCCATGGTAAAAGGCTGGCTTTCAGACGGCAGCAACTGGTATTGGCTGGATGATGAGGGCAAGATGGTCCACGATACAATGCTGCAGATCGGGGAAGCCACGTATGGATTCTCCTCTTCTGGCGCAATGCTTATCGGATGGCACCTTGATGCTTCCGTCTGGCATTATTTCTCCGGCTCTGGTGCCATGGTGAAAGGCTGGCTCTCGGATGGGGGTCGTTGGTACTGGCTTGATCCTGCAGACGGTTCTATGGCCACCGGGTTGAAAGAATGTAATGGCACTTCTTATAGCTTTAACAGCTCAGGGGCCATGCTCTCCTCCCAGTGGGCTCTTATTGACAACAACTGGTATTACGCTGACTCCAACGGCTTACTGCATGGAGGCTGGTTACTTCTAGGGAATTCTTGGTATTAGGGGGTGCGGACGATTTCTTGGACCGCGCCTAGGCGTATCCAAGCTTCCTGCGGTACTCCATCGGGCTCAGCCACTCGAGGGACTTCTTGATGCGCCCGTCCCGATAGTACACGAGGTAGGCCTCGAGCCTCCCCATGAACTCCTCGGCCGTCACGCCCTCCCAGTCCCTGTAGCGGAAGAACTCGTTCTTGAGGCGGCCGAAGAAGCCCTCGCAGGCCGAGTTGTCCGGGCTGCAGCCCTTCGCTGACATGCTCCTGACCAGGCCGTTCTCCTCGCAGATCCCGATCCACTCCGGCCAGCGGTAGTGGCCGCCCCGGTCCGAGTGGATTGTCGTGCGCGCGCCCGCCGGCCTCGCCGCGCAGGCCTTGAGCAGGCTCGAGTTCGCGAGGCGCTTGTCGGGGTGCAGCCCGATCGACCAGGCGACGGGCATCCCGTCGAAGCAGTCGATGACCGGGCTCAGGTAGACCTTCTCGCCGCCCGGGAGCCTGAACTCGGTGATGTCGGTGAGCCAC
>CALLSU010000072.1:0-1458 GCA_938011935.1 uncultured Collinsella sp. | reverse complement strand
CATCGCAAAAATCGCGGTCGAGGTCTCCGGCAGCCAGCGAAACGACAGGAGCTGACTGCAGCTGCGTCCAGGAGTCGTTCCCGCCCTCGTTGTGCGTGGTGTAGTCCGCGGCGTTACCGGCGTCGATTTTGACGACACTCTGACTCCAGTTGCCGCCCTCCAGGTCGTACATATCGACTACAGCCTTACGCACGCCGCTCTCGTCGACATAGCAGCCCGCATAGACAAAAAGCTCGTCCACGCCGTCACCATCGACATCGCCCGCCTCGACATCAAAGACGGCGTCGTGCTCTTGCAGGTAGCCGGCGTTCAGATACTTAAAACGGCCTCCGTCCATCATATTGGTGTTGACCGTCACCGGCAGGCGCGTATCAAGGCTGCGCGTGCGCCCGTTGCTAAACGAATAGAGGACCAGCTCAACCTTTCCGGCGTACGACTTGCCGTCGATCGTCGTGGACGAGCTGTCACCATAGGCGCGAAGCTCGGCAACGCGGCTCTTTTTGCCTGTACTGGCATCGCTGCAGAACTCAACACTTGTGGCGTGAATACCCGAGAAACCGTTATTGTCGTTGGCGAGCACTGTTGAGGACCCATTGTTACTTAGGTACGACCAGTCGCCGCCGCCGTAATCGCTGTGCTTGTAGAGGTCGCTGCCCGTATCGAAGTTGTTGACGTTTTGCCAGAACTTTGCGGCGCCCCACACACTTCCATAGCCATCGGTGAGTTTGCTGCTGCCGCCAATGTCACCGCGCTCGACGTTCTCGAGCTTGTCGCGCAGAGTGTAGCGATTGCCATGGCTACCGTTAGCTGCCATATAGACCTCGCTGCGCGTGGCAAACGTCGTGGGGGTATCAGTGGAATAGGGGCCAACGGTATCGGCCGGAATGTCCTCGCTCGTGCCCAGACCCAGGGCTTGATAATCCTGCTCGGTCATATCGGTGATTGCGGGCGCGTCTGCCGCCTGGGCAACCTGGGGCGTGGCCGTGAAGCAGGCGACGCTCGTGGCGATCAACGCAGCAAGCGCCGCCGTCCCAACAAGCGGGATTTTCGACAGCCTACGGATACGGGGGTGTGGAACGTACATGAGGGACCTCGCTTTATTCGAGTGGAGTGGACTCATTTTTGCAAATGATACATCCGATGCCCGATATCACGTGTCTCATTTTCGCCAACGGCGTGTCTCATTTTTGAGAATCCGAGATGCCGCGGAAATCTTATACCAGCTCAAAGGCCATTTCTGGGATGTATTTTCCGTCGAGTGCCTCATCGGGAAACTGCATCCCATTTCAAGCGTCGATTCTGGGACGCACTTTCCCCTTAGACCCTCAACCGGAAACCGCATCCCACTTTGAGCGCAAATTCCGGGATGCATTTTCCGCTTGAGCCTCATTGGGAAACAGCGTCCCACTTTGAGGGCTGATTGTGGGATGCATTTTTCCGGTTTTGCTCTCATTGGGA
>CALLSU010000071.1:0-17723 GCA_938011935.1 uncultured Collinsella sp. | reverse complement strand
ATCCAAGTGAAAGGCCGGTGCGCTCGGCAACTTCTCGCTGGCTGGCATATGGGTTCTTTAGGTATTCGTACAGAACTGTAAAGTTACGCTTGGTCAGTTCCACTGCAGGCCTCCAATTAAGATGTTCATTGCTTAGGAAAAGAATAGAATGATTGAACGATATGTTCAATCAATTGTATTTAGCTACATAGACTGAACAGAAAGTAGCGAAAATCAATCTCGAAAGGTGGATTAAAATAACTAAATAGGATATCTGGGAGGGTCGCTTATGTATCGATTCGAAAAGAAGGCCACGCTTGTTTGTGCTGCTGCGTCATTAATCACTGCTTGCTGCTTGCCCCTGAGTGCGAATGTCGCGTTTGCACAGGATTCCGTTGAGGCTCAGAGTATTGAGTCAAAAGCGGATTTTTCTTCTGTGGTTTCCGATGATTTGCAACCTGATAATTCTTCCGTCATAAAAGATGGCTGGCAACGAGACGAGTCGTCTGGAGTTTGGTATTACGGAAAAACGGTAAACACCAAACTGGCTGGCTGCAAAGCGGGGGCTATTGGTATTGGCTTGATCCGGCCAATGATGGTGCAATGCAGACAGGTTATTTCAATGTGACCGATGCTGGCGGATCGACTGCTTCGTTTTATGCGAATGACGGCAATGCCGCAACGCCTTTTGGCGCGCTATATCAGAACTGCTGGCTACGTAACTCAGATGGAAATTGGTTTTATGCCAATGCTGGAGGCGATTTAGCTGCTGATTGGTTTTATCAAGACGGCACATGGTATTACCTGGATCCTGCCACCCATATAATGCAGGTTGGTTTTGTCGACCTCGGGAGCGGGAAATACTATTTAGATGCCACTGGTGCTATGAAAACCGGCTGGATTCTCGTTGACGGGAATTGGTACTGGGCATATCCATCGGGCGCACTTGCTTCGTCATGGCAGACGATAGGTGGGACTCGCTATTATTTTGACTCTCAGACGCTGGCTATGTTCAAAGGTCGTCACGAGATCGATGGAAGTACCTACATTTTTGGCGACTATGGCCTCGTAAATGGATGGTTCAAAGATGGAGTAGATTGGTATTACTGCTCTAATGGTATTGCGGTCACTGGCTGGCAACTCGTTAACGGAACCTGGTATTATCTCGATCCGGCTTCCGACGGCAAAATGTCTGTTGGGTATTTAGACCTTGGCAATGCAGCATATTATTTGAATTCGAATGGGACTATGGCTATTGGTTGGGCTCAGTCCGAGGACGGCTGGTATTTTGCCTCTGAATCTGGCGCGCTTATTTCTGGCTGGTATAAAGAGGGCGTGAGTTGGTATTACCTGGACCCTGCTAGCCATCTCATGAAAACGGGCTTATTTGAGGTGGGCGGCAACGATTGTTTCGCAAACCTGAGCGGTAGACTTGTGGTGTCAAGCTGGATTACCGTTAAAGACGGCGTAGAAAGATATGCCGATGGCAATGGATATCTTTGCAAAGATGTGATCCGCGAAAACGGTACTATCCTAAAAACAGCTGGAGCTGATGGCTGGCAGGTTGCGTCCGGTTGGGTTAATGTTGCAAATCAAAGGTTTTATGCTGAGCCCGGAACGGGCGTCATTCATCGTGGATGGCTGCAGATTGATGGCGATTGGTATTGGCTTGATGCCGATTCTGGTGCGATGAAAACTGGATGGGTTTTTACTGACGGTGCATGGTATTACCTAAACGCCGACGGAAAAATGGCAACTGGTTGGAAATGCCTCAATGGAACATGGTATTACCTTGACTCCAACGGCAGCATGCATGTTAGCTGGCTTAAAGATTCGGGTAAGTGGTATTGGCTAGACGGCAGCGGTGCTATGGCAACAGGCGCAAGAACCATCGATGGCGTGCGTCGAATTTTCTGGAGCGATGGCCAGTGCGACAAGGTTGGCTGGCAAAATCCTCCGCAGTATCCCCAGGTCAGCTCTTGGACTGTTCAGTTGCCTAGCTACTGCACTGGCTACTTTACCTATGTGACTCCTTCTCGCATTTCTGTCGAAGCGACGCGGGAAGATTGCGTGAATGCCTTTATTCAGCGTGCTTACGAATATATCGGTACGCAATATATTGAGCCTTGGTCTACCGCTCCCGGCGGGGCTGTTGATTGCTCTGGTTTTGTCTTGCAATGTCTTTATGCTACTGGCATGGATATGGGTGTTTACAACCCTTATAACCATCGCTGGGATCCAAGCCAAACCTACAATTCGATGAATTGGTATCGAAGCAACATCTTTATGCCCGTGAGCACCAGCTCGATTCAGCGTGGCGATGTGATTTATTATCGCGGGCATATCGCAATCGCACTTGGCGGCGGTATGATGATTGACTCCTGGCCTCATCAGGGTGTCGGTATTCATCCCGTCAGCGCTAGGGGAAATGTGATCGGCGCAGCCCGTCCGTTTATCTAATTGATTCCTTGTAAGACAGTCGGTACCGGTTGGGGGCCTGAAATGAATGCTCGGATTGATCATCGAATTTGCTGGCGAGCAATCGGCTTGGTGCTACTATCCGCCTCGCTCTCGGTTTTCGCCCCCGCGTTTTCTTGCACTGCTTATGCCGTGGAAGAGGGGGCGGATAACGATATCGTAGAGCGCGACTCGACGGAAGGGTCGGGTGCTTTTGTCGGCGGCGGTCTCGCTCAAGATTCCAACGATTATGCTGGCAAAACAGCGGAAGATTCGAATCCACAGGTTGTCGAAAGCCAAGACTCGTCGACGACGGAAAAACTATCTGGATGGCAATGGGACGGTTTGTCCTGGTATTACTATCTTGACGACTGCCGTTTGACCGGAATGCAGAATGTTGACGGCTCGTTGTTTTATTTGGACCCCGCTCGTGACGGCGCGATGAGTTGCGGCTGGATTTTTACTGACAATAAGTGGTATTACGCGAGTCCATCAGGCGCTTTGGCAAATGGTTGGCAGCTTATCGGAGGCCAATGGTACTGGTTTGACTCCCTTGACGGCTGTTCCATGGTTACTGGGCGACGTGTTATCGATGGGCATCCTTATCTTCTTGGAACCTATGGACTGATTAATGGATGGTGTCTTGATAACGGTTTATGGTATTGGGGTAGCAATGGTGAAGTCTTAACCGGTTGGCTTCAAACTGGCAATAACTGGTATTGGCTTGATCCCGCCAATGATGGTGCTATGTCTAGGGGAATCGTTTCCGTTGGCTCATCACGTTATTATTTATCGGATTCCGGTGCAATGGCTGTTGGTTGGGCGTTTGATGGTACGGACTGGTATTACGCAGACGGTTCCGGCGCACTTGCGTCGGGCTGGCGTTCGGTGAACGGCGCTTGGTATTGGCTCGATATCGCAAATGACAATAGAATGGTTACCGGCTTTTTTTCCATCGGATCGAATCGGTATCATTTTTCTTCAACGGGAGCGCTGTCACTCGGCTGGTTTATGAGCGATGGAGACTGGTATTACGCTGAGCCATCTAATGCATCGGGTATTGTAAAGACGGGTTGGCTGAAGGACGGTAGCCAATACTATTATCTTGATCCTGCCGTCGACGGCAAAATGCTGCTCGGGCATTTTTCTGTAAATGGGAAAAGCTATTATGCAAAAGGCTCAGGCGCTGTTGCTTGTCGTGAATGGGTAGATGTCCAGGACTCGGTTCAGGATGGTCCGTCTAAGGCTTTTGCTGGTTCTGACTGCTCGTTGTGCGGAACATTGCGCAATGGGAAGTTATTTACTTCAAACGGCGATGGCGAATTGGTCGAAGCGCGCGGTTTCGTGACGCTTGGTGGCTGCATTTTCTATGCTGATCCGACTAATGGCTCCTTGAGCGTCGGCTGGCAGAACGTTAACGGAAAATGGTACTTCTTTGATGAGACCGCTGGCTATGCACGATCTGGCTGGCTGAGCAAGGATGGCTCCTGGTCCTATTTAGATCCATCTACTTACGTTATGAAAACCGGTTGGGTTGCCGTTAACGGATATTGGTATTACTTGAATTCGTCTGGTTATATGCAGACGGGATGGCTCAATTTGGGCGGCACCTGGTATTGGCTTGATGCTAGTGGGGCTATGGCTACTGGCTGGCGCGTTGTGGACGGATCCTGGAATTACTTCATGGCTAACGGCGCGTGGGTGTCAGACTATATGGACGCTAAAGCTCAAAGTTATTCAAGCAATACAAATTGGCTGATACTTGTCGATACGTCGCGTTGTATCACGAGCATCTACACTGGGTCATGGAATAATTGGTCCTTAAACCGTCGATATGTATGTTCGACGGGAAAAGCCAGTACGCCAACTGTGATAGGGGAGTACCAAGTCTACGGAAAGGGATACTCCTTTGGGCATGGATATACTTGCTATTACTACACACAGTTCTACGGTGATTATCTATTCCATTCTTCGCCCTACTACGTCAACAGTAACCGGGTGATGGATCCCACGATGGGCGTTCCATCCTCTGCAGGATGTGTGCGCCTTGAGATCCAGAACGCAAAATGGATTTACGATAACATACCTTATGGAACAAAGGTTGTTTCCTATTGATATTGGACAAGTGTCTTTAAAGGTGGGAGAAAGACACTGATTCTTAAGGGACTCTTTTCCAATTGAGGTGCTTTGATTTGGCAAGCGGTTTCATGAGAAGGCAGTCATAAACTGTATGCACTTCCGGTGCGCAGGATTTTAATTCTCTACGAGCTTCCTTTTCAGATTATTTTGAAAAGCCAACCATCTCGCTCCCTCTAGGGGGGCGAGATGTCGGTGTTGGTGTTAAAAATTACGGGAGCACCATTCAATTTGCCGCCATGTATTATCTAAAGGCCGAGCCTTCTCCTGTCTTTTTTGAGCGTAATAAACAACACCTTAAATCTCTAATGATTGCTTTGCTAATCTTGAAAACATGACTTTGGGAGGATTTTTGGAAATAGAAAAGGGAAATGGTACAGGCGTATGCGTACTTCTTTCAGCATATAAACCTGATCTTAAGTTTTTCGCCGCTCAACTTGATTCGATTGATGAACAAACGTTTCCGGTTACGCTTTTGGTCAGAAATGACTGCCCCGAATCGGCCTCTTTAGAGGGGTTTATCCAAGAGCATATAAAGAAAAACGCCTATCGTTATTATCATGGCGATAAAAATCTCGGTTATGTCAAATCGTTCGAGGCACTACTCTCTTTGGCAGAAGGGGATTACGTAGTATTTTGCGATCAAGATGATATTTGGGAGCCTAACAGAGTTCAAGTTTCGCTCAACCATATGCTAGAAGAAGGCTCAATTCTTGATGTTTGCGATAGATCGGTAATCGACGAAAACGGAAACATGCTGGTAGAGAGCTACAGAAAAGCTCATCCAAATTCGCCTGAAGTAAATTGGTGCTCCGGAGAGGATATTACTATTCAGGCTGCAAGTGTATGCTACGGCATTGGTATGGCTCTCATGCTAGATGCGAGTGCTGCTAAGTCGATGATTCCCTTTCCGGAATCCACTGCACATGATTTGTGGTTGACATTGGGCTGCAGCGAACTGGGGAAGTGCAGTTTTACAACGACTCCCTTGGTTAAGTATCGTCGACATGGCGGGAATGAAACTGGATTCCTTGCGGGTGTTGCTTCAAAAGATGATTGGTATTTAACAAGAGTTAAAAACAGGGTTGATACAGCTAAGCAATTTGCCGAAAGATTTCCTGATTCACCGCACCTAAAGGAAATAATGGGGTTCGCCGATGCAAGAGAGCGACGCTCCATAATTGGCTTGCTTAAATATCGACGAGCTTGCCCGTCCATTGCTAAAGCTGAAATCGTTATGCGACTTGTACCGAATTGGCTGTTTCTTTTGATTTTAAACATGATTAAAGAAGCAAAATAGCTTCGTATCCGAATCGCGACTTGTTCAGAAGGGCGCTTATATTTGTGGAAGCCACAGAGAAGACTCTTTCGATTAAACACAATATGTTCTGGAATACCGTTGGCTCGTTGACGAATTTAGGCTGTCAATGGCTAATCACTATATTGGTCGTTCGACTGTCTGATGGATATAGTGCTGCTGGAATTTATTCCCTTGCTATGTCTATTTTCAACATGTTTTCTCAATTGGCCCAATACAGGATGTACACGGTACAAATTGCAGATGTTGAAAGGAAAAACTCTGCTGGTGAATACCTGACTTTTCGTTTCTTTACTACGTTTATGGCGTTTGCAATGTTGGCCGTCTATTCCATTGCGACGTGTCGTATTGATACGGTGCCTGCTGTTCTTTTGTATGCTCTCTATAAAACCGCCGGCTTAGTTATTGATGTCATGCATGCCAATGATCAGGTTGGCCATAGGATGGACTATATTGGGAAATCCCTCATAATGCAGGGCATTGGTTCTCTCCTTTCGTTCATTGTTGTCTTTGGGCTGTTAAATAGCCTCGAAGGTGCATTGTTGCTAATGACGGTAGTGACTATAGGTATCGGTGTTATTTACGATTATCCGAGATCAAATCGAATCTCTGCAATCAAACTTGGAATTACCCAAGCGAAGGTCAGAGCTTTCCTATGTGGCTGTTTGCCCATCGTTCTGGGCGGCATTGCTGCTTCTGCGGCGCCGAATATTCCAAGGCAGTATTTATCTTATACATTCGGAGATTCTGCTCTAGGCATTTATGCATCAGTTGCTGCTCCCGTGGCAATTATCCAAATGGGTGCGACGTATATCTATAATCCTTTATTAGGTTATTTAGTAGAGCGTTACTATTCTAGGGAAAAGTCCTTTTTTACGCTTATAGGTAAAATACTTGCCGGTATTTTATTTGTCGGCGTCATATCAGCAGTTGCGCTTTTCTTTTTCGGCAAATTATTGCTGTCTTTGTTTTATGGCGCTGGAATAGCCAAACATTCTGATCTCCTTCAGCCTATGTTGGCTTGTGCCTTTTTGACTGGCATTGCTTGGTTTGTCAACGATTTGCTGGTTTCTCTTGATAACTACCGAGGGGTATTTGTTGGCAGCATATTGTCCTTAATCAGTGCTGTTGCTGTCATGGCTCCCGCGCAAGTGTTGTTTGGCTTAAATGGCCCTACTGTAACGGCGCTTATATCCAATGCTATTTGCCTTATTTATCAGTCTTTTGTTTTGGGGAAACAGACGCAAGAATGGTTTGGGGAAAAGAGATAGGCCGATGATGTCTAAAGCTCACGCGCTATTAAAGCTTCAAAACACTGAATTGGATATCCTTCAGGTTGTCGCTGCATTCTGCTCTAAGCACGGCATCAGGTGGTGGCTTGATGGCGGAACATGTTTAGGAGCAATGCGTCATAGGGGGTTTATCCCTTGGGATGATGATATAGATATCGGAATGATGCGTTCAGACTATGACCGCTTTTGCTCTTTAGCCGAGGATGGTTTACCGGAAGGATATTCGCTCCATACATCGCGGAATACTATTGGCTATGCTGCGATGTTTGCTAAGGTGTATCGCGATGAAACTCGCTTCGAGAATCAGGAGGCTCGAGAGGCTTCCAGTTCGATGGGTATTTTTGTCGACATCTTTCCATATGACCAGCTCTATACAGATAAACGCCTTCGTGCAAAACAAGTCCGAACTGCATCAATTGCACAGAAAAGAGCTTATTTATATCACTCTTCTTCCATTGTTGTCCCTCATAAAGGGTTCCTTGGACAACTCGAGCAAATTGGTTGTTCTGCTATACACGTAGTGGAACGACTGGTTTCTCGAGGCGCATGCTCTTACCAGGATTTGTTCGACTCCTGTATTGCCGACTCAAATACGGGTGAGGTCTCTGATTATTGTCTGACGTTAAGCTGGCCGAATATGGCGCCAGTGCCTATTTCAGAGATTTTCCCTCTGAGCAGTGCGGTTTTCGAAGGCAGTGAATTCCCCGTTCCTCGTATGACGGATAAATATCTTACAACGATGTATGGCGAATGGAAGAAAATTCCGGAGCCGGAAAATCGACATACCCATCTTCCTCTTCTGCTTGACTTTGGGGATGGTGAAGTCTGGACTGCGCAGAATTAAGGATATGAAATCTTTACCAGATGAGGTTATGTAATGAGTTCTTCTATTTGTATTTTCACCCATCATTATCACCCGCAACTTAGTGGAATTGGCAATTTTGTCGATGGTCTCGCTCATGCCCTAGCTGCCCGCGGCGACAGGGTGGTTATCGTTACTAATGATTCAATGCGCGTAGGAGTCGGTCATTCAGTCGAAAACGGTCTCGAGATAATTCGGCTTCCATGTATTTCATTGCTTGATGGAAGGCTTCCTCTTCCCAAAAAAACCGGCGATTATTACCGGCTCCTGCAAAGCCTTGATGATTATGAGTGGGACGGCGTACTTATCAACACGAGGCTTTTCCCCCTCTCACTCGAAGGGCTGAAGTTTGCTGTGGATCATAACACTAGGGCCGTCGTTCTCGACCATGGTTCAGCGTATCTTTCTTTCAATCAGCCATTCCTTGATTATTTTGTGCGCCGATATGAGGATTGGATTACTGATCGCGTAAAGACGTTTGAACCTGATTTCTATGGGATTTCTTCTAAAAGCGTTGAATGGCTTCAGCATTTTAATATCGGTGCAAAGGGCGTAATATCGAACTCAATCAATGCTTCAATTTATAGGAGCATCTCTTCGGGTAGAGATTTCCGATCAGAATTAGGTGTCCCTCAATCATCTTTAGTTGTGGCTTTTGTTGGGCGGTTTATTCCTGAAAAGGGAATTTATTCAATTATTGAGGCAGCTCGCGCAAAGGATATTACCAAGCGTGATATTTGTTTTGTTCTTGCAGGGGATGGTCCGCTGGCCAATGAAGTCAAGGAAGCCTGTTCGTCGAACTTGTTTTGGCTTGGGAGATGTAGCGCAGAGGACATTTCCTCCTTACTTCAGCAAGCAGATGTGCTTTGTCTTCCAACTCGGTCCGAAGGCTTTTCGACGGTACTTCTTGAGGCTTCAGCTTGCGGAACGCCTGCTGTGGTAACAGATGTGGGAGGCGCGCACGAGCTTATTCCAGATGATAGCTACGGCACGATAATTCAGTCCATGTCATCTGATGAGGTGGTTTCGGCATTATGCAGGCTTTTTGATGATCGAAAGCTGCTTTCTCTACAGTCTCGAAACTCTAGGGCCCTTGTTGAAAATCGATATAGCTGGGACGCCACTGCTATAGATGTCGAGAAGGCGTTTTGTATTTGCTAAGTGATACTTGGCTGGCTTTTACTTAGCTTTTGAGTGAAGTTGGATCTAAGACCCGAATTTGTTATTGTCGACTTATCCTATTCGATTTTGTCTTTAGTTGGAGATGCACGTTTTGAATAATCCTGCAATTAAGAAAAGCGAGTACGCGCTTGCCATCTTTGGGCTGGGACTTCTTTTGTTAGCTGTCGCGACATCATTGCACTATAAGAATTTAAATCTATTCATTCTTGAACTCTTTTGCGATGTCGTTGCTGTTGCGTGCTTATATTTGCAACCGAAATCACAGTCGAGCGGTGATGCTATTCGTCAGATAACCGTTCTCGTCGCGTCCAGTATCCTCAGCAGCTTTCTGCTAGTTTTCATCATATTGGCTGGCGCGAAGACGTTTGGCCCCTTCGGTCTTGGTGCATGGAATATCTCAGGTCTGGTTATATGCTTTCATTTAGTTTTAGCGTTCCAGGGAATTGAGCTTTGCTATGGCCTGATGAAGAGCTTCGTAACCTCGGTTAAGAAAACTGATGCTAAGAAGTGTTTCTTTTATTTGGCGGTTTTTGTTGGCTTTGCTGTTTTAATCGCTTTTATTGGCATTCCGCTCGATAAGTCAAAGACGGTGTTGTTCGCGTCTGCTTTGCCCATTACGGTTTTGATCGGATTGATTGCTATTAATGGGGGCATTTCTTATCTGAAGCCCGAACTGTTCGCTTTCGCATGCATTGTCTCAATTGGTCTATCCGTAATAATTTGCTTTCCCGTTACAAATTTTTTGACATGGGATGATGAGGTCCACTATGGAAATGCAAACAGTTTTTCCTACCTCACAAATGCTGAAATAACAAATTCTGACCGAATGATAGTCGAGCAGTTTTATATGGGGGACGGCTTTAGTTTGGATGCAGCTTTGGGTAAGTACCCAATAGATGAAACAAGAGAGTTTAACCGTGGCTCTGTTGAGCAATTGGTCAGAGAGGCTGATAAAAATGATTTAGCTGAAGGTATCGAACGTTTTAATTGTTTTGATAGTGTGGCTCTTTCTAAAATTGCCTATATTCCTTCATCTATCGGCCTTTGTTTGGGTCGCTTGCTTCATCTCCCATTCTCTATCAAATTTGCATTGGGTAAAATTTTTAATTTGTTTGCGTATGCAGTTATCTGCGGAATCGCAATTCGTATAGCCCCTTGCAGAAAATGTCTTTTCACTTGTATTGCGTTGTTCCCGTCTGCTGTGTTAATGGCAGCCAGTTACTCGTATGATCCCTGTGTGATATCGTTCAGTTTGCTAGGAACAGCTCTTTTGTTGAAGATGCTTATTTCTGAAGAGGATATTTCTGCTAAAACGTTCTTCGCATTTCTACTATCTTTTGCAATCGGGTTTGCAGCTAAAGCGATTTATTTTCCCTTATTTGGACTTGCGCTTTTAATTCCTGCAAATAAATATGTTTCAAGCAAGCAAAGACGTATCTTGATTGGTACTGCTCTATTCGTTTGTGCCATTATGATCCTATCTTTCTTGACGCCATATTTCTCATCTGTCGTAAATAATATTTCTGATGCACGTGGTGGCTCCGAAGTCTCTACGGCTGGTCAAACGACGGGAGTGCTTGCAAATCCAGTTGGAACTATAGCTGTAATCTCGAATTTCGTTTTTGGATCGATGCTGACCCCGGCGTTTCTCAATTCAATATCAACGAATATGGCTTATCTTGGGGACGTGTCTAATCTGTTCCCATGGCTTTCGTATCTCCCCATCATGCTGTTTGAAGCTATTTGCATTATTGATAATGAAAAAGATACTAAAATAAAGCTTAGCCGTTGCGGAATTGTTTGGACTCTATTCCTGGTTCTTGCTACTTGCCACCTAGTTGCTTTGGCTCTATACATCGCTTTTACAGGAGTTGGAAGCCAGACAGTTGCGGGTGTCCAAGCGCGATATCTCATACCTTTGATAATACCTTTTGCCTGTCTATTGCTCAGGTTCCCTATTTACTGCGATGAGGAGGTGAAGGCTAAAGTTACAGCCTTTATGCTCGGGGCTCCATTTGCGCTGCTGTATTTTGTGATGTTCGAGCTTCTGTATATCCGTTTTTTCTAAATAAGCGATATAGGTCATGGTTATAGTAGGAGTGGGCAATTAGTTGGATTCGATTGGATCGAATGGGACGGCGTTGAGGGTTCGCTCAGGACATGCGCCCCGTATTTGAGGCAGAACTGCAAGGGGTCCTTTTCCTGCGGTGATGGATGGGGACTCCATGTGTGCCCTAGTTGAGCAAGCTAAATATCTAAGCTTGAGATGTAACTTCCTAATGGTTAGACAGGATACAGTAAACTTAAGTCTGAGTTAAGCTATGCGTTGGACTGTAAGAGTCGCAAATTCTTTGGGCGTCGCTAAGAGCCAACTGTTTTTGGAATGGATGAATCTCGATTGTCTTTTACTTCAACGACATGTTCAAAAGGACATCTGCGTGTTCTCGTAATAATTCCTGCCTATAACGAACAGGAGTGCATTCTCAATACCGTTGCAGCTATAAAAGCTGCGGGTTATGACTATGTCGTAATCAACGACGGCTCACAAGATACAACGCTTGAGCTTTGTCGAGAGCATGGTATCAACATATTGGATTTGCCGCAGAACCTTGGTATCGGTGGAGCGGTCCAAGCGGGCCATAAATATGCCCAGAGATTTGGCTATGATATCGACATTCAGGTTGACGGCGATGGCCAACATGATCCTTCTTATATTCCTGAGCTTGTAAAGCTGATTGAGAGCGGTGCGAGTTTGGCGATAGGCTCTCGATTTCTGGTTGAGACTGATGGTTTTCAATCAACTTTTATGCGTCGTGTTGGAATCAGGTGGCTTTCATTTTTGCTCGAGTTGCTTACGGGTAAGGTGGTCACCGATCCCACTTCTGGCTTTAGGGCCTGCAATAAAGATGCTATCGACCTGTTCTGCAAGAGTTATCCTGATGACTACCCGGAGCCAGAGTCGATTGCTTTGGCTATGAAGCTTGGTCTTCCCGTTATGGAAGCGCCTGTAAAGATGAATGAGCGCCAAGGTGGACGTTCATCTATCGGGGGCTTCTCTTCCGTCTACTATATGGTCAAGGTTACGTTAGCCATTATCCTTGTGTGCTGGGTTCATAGGGGAGACAAATAATGAATCTTATTTTGAGGATTGGTGCGGCCCTCTTTTTCGGCGGATTCCTCGTCTATGTTTTACGTCTCGTGTCCAACGGAAAGATGCTTCTTAAGTACTCTTTGCTGTGGATTTTGATGTGTATGGCGGCCTTGATCTGTGATTTATGTCCTCAGATTATTTATAGTTGCTCAACAGCTATTGGGTTTGTCAACCCGGCCAATTTCCTTTTTTTGGGTGCAATCGTGCTGTTGCTTGCAATCTCTCTGTCTCTTAGCGTTGCCGCGAGTCGTCATGTTTTGGCGATCAAAAACCTTACTCATAGGATTGCCCTGCTCGAAAAAGAGCTTGAGAAAAGGTCTGATCATGAATGAGCTCAATACATGGTTTGATTCAGTTCCTTCGGCTATCCCTCATTAGGGCTCCTAAGTTTGTGCACCATTGATCGCGCTCGACTGCTGGTTGTGGATTGTCTAACAAATAGACAATCCCTATGTTGAGTGTCTTATCGTTTTATCTGGTGCAACGTATCAAGCGAGTTGTCTTGCATATTAATTAATTTGGGAACTGCATATCTGGGTCGACTGCATCTGGATATTCAAAGGTTAATTTGATTTGGCGAGAAGAGAAAAATGATGAAAAATCGACATCTGAGTTTAATCAGCGTGGTTTGTCTAACATCTATTTGTTTCATCTCTCTTTTATGGCCCGCAATCGCATTTTCATTAACTGAAGATTGCGTGGCTGAAGGCACTGATGGCTCTTTGGTTCAATCGGGTCAGGAAGCATTTGGGACATCAGGTAGCGATCGTTTGACTTTGGATTCCGATAATTTCAAAGCATCTATCGATTCGTCGATATATGAATATACTGGCGATGTGATTACTCCTGATGTCTCTGTTTTGACTGCCAGCGGTTCTGTGCTAGCAAGCGGAATCGATTATGAAGTCACGTATTCAGATAATGTTGCCCCTGGCTGCGCCACTATAAGAGTGAATGGGCTAGGGAATTACGCCGGCGTTACCTCTCAACTGTCGTTCCAGATCGTTCGTTCCTCTGATAATAACATCGCTCTTCCTGGTTCTTGGGCCTACCAAAACGGTAAATGGTGGTGGAGATATGAGGCTGGTGGTTGGCCGTCAAACTGTTTTCTGTCCATTAGAGGGGCGGAGTATTATTTTGATTCCGAAGGTTATGCAGCTACTGGCTGGAAATACTTGAACGATGGCTGGCATTTATTTTCTAACTCCTGTGCACATTTGAAGGGATGGGCTGCCACCGGTGGGCGCTGGTTCTACCTTGACGAGACATCGGGTTCAATGAAGACCGGCTGGGTTTTAATTGATGATAGCTGGTACTATTTGGACAGTTCGGGCGCTATGCAGACCGGGTGGTTACTCCTTGGCAATACTTGGTACTGGCTTGAGCCTTCTGGATTAATGGCTACGGGCTTTAGGCTTGTTAACGGCTCTTTGTATCATTTTTCCGAATCCGGTTCTATGAGCTCCGGTTGGTTTATTAACGATGGGGCATGGTATTGCTCCAACGCATCGGGAGAGATTCGTACCGGGTGGTTTTACAATGGTTCTAGCTGGTATTTGCTAGACCCCAATAATAATGGCGCCATGCTGGAAGGATTTCAAACTGTAAATGGCTCCATTTATTATTTGGATCCGGATAGCGGCGGTGCATTAAAGTGCAACACTTGGGTCTTCTCACAAGATGAAAACGTATATTATGCGTGCAGCAGTGGTGCGATTGTGCTTTCGGGCGTCAAGGACGGCGCGGGTGGAATTAAGCTCAGGGATCCCGAGGGAAAGCCTGTCGCTGGCTGGTATTGGTCCTCAGCTGAACAGGTGTGGTTTTACACAGACTCAGATGGGGTTCTGCAGCGCGGTTGGCGATTCATTGACGGTAGGTGGTATCACCTCGACAACGAATCCGGAGCTATGAATACTGGCTGGTTCCTCGATGATGATGGAACGTGGTACTACCTTATGTCTTCTGGACAAATGGTAAATGGCTGGAACAGAATTGGAGACTCCGAGTATTTCTTTAATGCCTCAGGTGCTTGGGTGGAGCCTGAGCACTCCGCGCGCGCCTCCTTGCAGTCCCAGATCGTTAATCGTTGCCATAGCGTTCCTTCTCCTGGGGCGGGACTGTGCTCGGAGTGGGTTAGCCATGTGTTTTACCCCGTGCTGGGGTCATATCCCAACGGCGACGCATGCGACATGTTCTGGAATTGGTGTTACAGCCGAGATATATCTCAGCTTAAAGTTGGAATGATCGTTGCGGTCCCTACGCATACTCATACAAGTGCTGGTGCCCGCTGGGGCCATATTGCTATTTATATCGGAAACGGTATGGTTATGGATAACATCGGTTACATCAGGACAACATCACTTGCTTGGTGGCTGAACTACTACCACACTACCGCTATACCACAGTGGGGCTGGGTTTTAAATACGCCTTTGGAATGATGCGGATTCTGGCCAGCATGCGGAATCAACGCCTGCTTGTGTATCGAATCACAAACGCTTCTTAACTGTATATCATGTATGGAATGCAATTATTCATAGTAAGGGAATCGAGGGTTGACCCTCGATTCCCTTATCTATTAGTCGCATTTTAATAAGGTTAAAATTAGAAAGCGCAGAATTAAGCTAACACTTTATAAATGATAGTAGCGATTTCCGGGTTCTCCCACGCTGAAATTTGGGTTAATGTACGGATCGCCTTCGACATAGTATTTTGCCCAGCGATAATTCATGTATGCGACTTCTTTGTGGAACCGAATCTGCTTTTCCGTATTGTTTTCAACGCCTCTAGAAATCGACTCGTAGTGATAGAGCTCGACTTCGGGCGTGTATACGATCAGGTCGTTAATCTCGCGTAGCTTTAAGCAAAAGTCAACATCATTAAATGCAACTTGAAGCTCTTCGGTGAAACCTCCGACTTTCTCATATTCGCTACGCTTGGTCATTATGCAAGCTGCAGTGACAGCGCTGAAGTCTTGTTGCGCATCGTTGAGTGCAAAGTAGCCCCAATTATTCCTTGGCATGCTCTGGCAAAGATGTCCCGCCACGCCGCCAGTGACGCATAGGCCCGCGTGCTGAATGGTGTTGTCGGGATAGTAGAGTTTTGCACCGACTGCGCCAACATCCTCACGTGCGCAGATGCCAAGCATGGTCTCGATCCAATTGGGCGTAATTACCTCAGTATCGTTATTCAATAGCAAGAGATAGTCGCCCTTGGCGTGAGCAACGCCAAAGTTCATGAGCTTGGAGAAATTGAATTCGTGTTCCCAAGTTACAAGACGAACGATGTCAGGATATTTTGCTTGCAACTTATCGTAATAATCGAACGTCACCTTTTCTGTGCTGTTGTTTTCGATTATGACGAGCTCGTAATTGTCGTACGTTGATTTCTCAACAATTGATGTAATGCAGTTGTTCAGAATGTCGGCGTGGTCTTTAGTCGGGATGATAATTGACACGAGTGGGTGGGAATCTGGCACAGCGTAGGTTACTTTATATGTAAAGGGACGACGCGCTTGTTCGACCTTCGCATTGAGCCCAAGCCTGTCCAAATGACTCTGGACCGCTTTGATACCTGCGATAGTGGCATACGGCTTGCTATCGGCATTTGCTGCGGTGGAGGTCTCGCTTAGGCGCCAGTGGTATAGAACCTTCGCAACATGATGAACTTTCCTTGCCTTTTCCACGGCGCGGAGAGTCAGATTATGATCCTGTGCTCCATCGAACTCTTTTGTGTTCGGCTCTAGAGTGTCTAGCAGGGACTTACGGATGGTAAGCATGTGGCAGATATAGTTATTGTTTCTGAGCAGATCGATATTGAAATCCGGCTTAAAGAACGGCTGCGCTAACTTTCCATCGGGCATGAGTTTATCTTCATCACAATAAAGAAGATCGACGCCATTATTGTTTTCAATTGCCTCGGCATATGAGAACAACAAGTCCGGTTCAAGAATGTCGTCATGGTCAAAGAAGCTAACGAAATCGCCCGAAGCTACGGCAACGCCTGCGTTTGTGTTTTCGGAAATACCCTTATTTTCGGTAAGATTAATTGACTTAATTCTGTTGTCGCGGGCTGTTTCCTGCTCAACGCGAGCCTTTAGTTCCTGATTGTCAGGGCTTGCATTAACTAGGAGGAGCTCCCAGTTTGCATAAGACTGGTTTTTTACGGATTCGACCATATCGTTAAAAAACGAAATGGGCGTGTTGTAAAGAGGGACAATGATGCTGAATTTCGGAGCGCTATTGAAGACGATTTTTCTCTGCTTCTCCAGTGCGCCAATGGTTGCCTTATGCTCTGTAAACCATTCGGGGTATTCAGGGTCAAACTGCGCATGGGTAAAGAGGAAGTTGGTCTCCTCAAGAAGCAAGCCTAATTTATCAGGCGTTAAGCAGTCAAATGCACTGAATGAAGGGTGATTTTGATCGCCAATTATAAAGTAGTAACGATCAAACGCCTTTGGCATGCGGATCGAGAGCTGTGTTTCAAGTTGTTTTTTCTCGGATGTAAATCCAACACTCGTTACATTTGAGCCGAAGTTGACTATGCTCAGCTCAACCTCATTGAGGAACCGATCGAGGCAGCGAAGTTTGATTTGCGAGTCGTTGCGGTACGGTGTTCTAACCGTGCACCTCAGGATATACTCGTTTGAATCTTCGATGCACTGCCAAAAATCAATCGTCGCCATCTCAAACTCTGAAACGTCATCGTAATTTCTGAGTTTGCTGCACATGTCAGGTTTAATTTTGTAGTTAAGACGCGACTCCCATTTGATGTTCTTGCAATTGAGCGAAAGGGAGTCGCTGCTCAGGTTACGACCGTCTTTGCCGATTTCGCTAAACTCAACTTTAATGGATCGGGTGTCGGGGTCGGGGATTACAAGAACGTATGAGTCTGATTCGCCGTTATTGTCCTTGAATTTTAGAAGAGACAAAGGTAAACGGCGGTCGTCAACCGTTGCCGCTTGAGCTTTTATGCTGGAGCCTTCATGGATGCCTTCTATTTTAAGCTGCTGGTAGATTTTCCAGTTTCCTCTGCATACTCCGGTTGTTTCGACTCGCATTGTTTGCCTTTCGTTTGTTGGACACTGCTCATTGTACTTATTCATTTCCTACCTCGCGATAAATGCAGAAAGAGTTACGTGTTTCTACTGTCCGTTTTAAAGAGAATGAGGAGGAAGCCGCTGCTGGCGCATATAATTTTAATAAATATGTTTGTCTAATCGTTGTTTGCAATTAGCAGCTTTTGCCTAACGATTGTCAACTGAGAGGAATTCTATGAAAGGCATCATCCTCGCCGGCGGGTCCGGCACGCGCCTGTACCCGCTCACGCTCGTGACCTCCAAGCAGCTGC
>CALLSU010000070.1:0-6393 GCA_938011935.1 uncultured Collinsella sp. | reverse complement strand
GCTTCACGGGCACCAAGGGCAAGACGTCCTCCACGTCGCTGTCCGATTATGTGCTCAAGGCTGGGGGCGTGGCGAGCGTAGGTGTCGGCAACATCGGCGAGCCGCCGGTCAACGAGATTGACGGCCGAGCCCGCAACGAGTGGTTTGTGGCTGAGCTCTCGAGCTATCAGATTGCTACGACCACCGAGCTCCACCCTCGTGTGGCGGTGCTGCTCAACATCACTCCCGACCACTTGGGCTGGCATAAGAGCCATAAGAACTATGCGCTTGCCAAGATCAAGCTGTTTGACAATATGGTCGATGACGATCTGGTGGTTGTCGACGTCGAAGACGCCGGCATTCACGAGTTCGATGAGTACATCTATACGCCGGGTCGCCGCATCTGCAAGGTCGCTTTTGACGAGCCCGAGGGTGCAGACGCCGCCTTTGTGCGCGACGGCAAAATGGTCGTGCGCCTGAAGGGCGTCGAGACTCAGCTTGTCGCCACGTCCGAACTCAAGATCTCGGGCCATCACAATGTTATCAATGCCTTGTGCGCTGCCACGGCTGCCCTGGCAGTCGGTGCCGATGTCAATGGTGTCTGCCGCGGTCTGGCCTCGTTCCAGCCGCTCGAGCACCGCGTGGAGCCGTGTGGCGAGATTGACGGCGTGCGCTACGTCAACGATTCCAAGGCGACCAACACCGATGCGGTCGAGAAGGCGCTGACGGCATTTCCCGATGACGACGTGATCTTGCTGCTCGGCGGCCACGATAAGGGCACGCCGCTCACGGACTTCGCGCGCGTTGTTATGGATAACGTACGCTCGGTCGTCTGCTTTGGCGATGCGCGCGAGCGCTTTACCGCCGCTATGGACGAGGCCGATGTCGATGGCGATGTGGATATTGCCCAGGCGGATGACCTGCGCGATGCCGTGGACGTCGCCCGTTCGCTGTCGAGCCGTGGCGACGTGATCTTACTTTCTCCTGCCTGCTCTTCGTTCGATGAGTTCTCGGGCTATGAGGAGCGCGGCCGCGTGTTTAAGGACTATGTGGCGCAGCTTGCCGCTGCGGCGAAATCGCAAATGGAATAGGGGTTGCCGGTGAGAGAGGAGAGCCCCCGACAAGGTATGAGGAGGCCCGACTCGGACCGTGCTTCCTCGCGGCGTAGCACACCGCGTTCCGGTCGCGGCGGGCAGTCGTTTAGCGAACGCTATATTGCCGGCGTTCCCGCCCGCATCATGCGCCCCCGTCTGATATTTATGGCCTGCCTGTTTACTTTGGTGTGCTTTGGTCTGCTGATGGTGTACTCGGCGTCTTCGGTCGAGGCGCTGCACGAGAATGGCTCGGCGACGTTTTTCCTGGGTCGACAGGCCGCGTTTGCCGTGGTTGGTGTTCTGGCGCTGATTGCCATCGTGCGCGTTTTGCCGGACAGCTGGTTTGGGGAGGATGTGCTTAGGATCTTCCTTATCGGCATGATAGGGCTACTGTTTCTGGTGTTCTTGGTGGGCAGCGGCAGCCGTGGCGCCACGCGCTGGCTCAACATCGCCGGTATTCAGTTCCAGCCTTCCGAGTTTTTAAAGCCATTTGCCATTGCGTATTCGGCCATCATGCTTGATCGCTTCTTTTCGCCCGGTGGCAACATAAACGAATTCCTTCGCAAGATGGGCATCTACCTGGGTATTTCGCTCTTTCTGATCTTTATCCAGCCCGATTTCGGTACTGTCCTGATCATCCTGTTGACCCTCATGTGCATGGCGTTGTTTGCGGGTCTCGACCCGAGATTTATCATCGGCGTGCTAATCTTCGGCATTCTCGTGATCGTGATTGCACTTGTCGCAGAGCCGTACCGTATGGTGCGTATTCAGGTTGCCTTGAACCCTTGGGCTGACGAGTATGGTGACGGCTATCAGGCCACGCTTGCCATCATGGCCTTTGCCTCGGGCGGTCTGTTCGGCCGTGGCATCGGCAACTCAACCATGAAGTACTCGTATCTGCCCGAGGCGCACAATGACTACATCCTGGCCATCATTGGCGAGGAAGTCGGCTTTGTCGGAACCGTGCTGTTCTTCTTGGTGTTTGCGATGCTGATCTACTCGGCGTTTCGCATTGCCGAGCAGGCGACCGATCGTCGGGGCGCGCTTATGGCGTCTGGCTCCGCGGTCATTCTCGCGGTGCAGTTTTTGATTAACGCGCTGGGCATCCTCAACGTGTTTCCCATGACGGGCAAACCGTTGCCGTTTATTAGCTACGGCGGTTCGTCGATTATTGTGTCGCTTATGCTTGCCGGGTTGATCCTGCGCGTTTCGTACGAGAGCGCCCGCCGCGATGAGTATGACCGCCGCCGTGAGAGCTTTGCCGTTATGGACGAGAGCACCGCCGGCGTGGCCCATGTGCGCGGTGAACGACCTTCGCGTAGCGGCTTTACCGTTCTGGATGGTTCTGCATCCGAGCCGGCAGCTCGTCCACGCTCGCGAACGGCTCCGCAAGGTCGTCCGCAGCGCCCCAGCCCTCGCAACGCGGGCGGCGGATATAATCGAATCGATTTGAACTCGGACCCGTCGGCGCGTCTGCGCACCGACGACCAGGGACCGCGTGTACGAAGGGACTACCATGACCGATAAAATGACCGTTGCTATTGCAGCCGGCGGCACGGCAGGACACATCAACCCCGCGCTCGCCTTGGCCGAAGAACTGCGTGACCGTGGCCACCACGTTGTGTTCGTGGGCCAGTCGCGCAAGCTCGAGGGTCGTTTGGTCCCCGAGGCTGGGTTTGATTTTGTGCCCATTACTGTCACGGGCTTCGACCGCTCCCGTCCTTGGACGGCGCTGACCTCGCTGTGGCGTGTCAATAAGGCCAAGCGTGCGCTCGCCAATCATTTCTCAAAGGTCGGCAAGCCCGATGCCGCCATCGGTTTTGGTGCCTATGTCGAGGTTCCGCTGTTGGGGTGGTGCAAGGGCGCAGGCGTTCCGTATCTGCTGCATGAGCAGAACTCTGTTCCGGGCCTGGCCAACAAGATGATGAACTCCCACGCCGCCCGCGTGTGCATCTCGGTGCCGGCAGCGCGTTCGGTCTTTGAGCGCGAAGGTGACCCTGACCACGTGCTCATGACCGGCAACCCCGTACGTCGCTCGGTGATCGAGGGCGATCGCGATCGTGGCCGCAAGGCACTTGGCGTTCCCGAGGACGCTACGCTGCTGCTCGTCTTTGGCGGTTCACTTGGCGCCCAGCACCTCAACGAGCGCGTGACTTCGCTCAAAAACGAGCTGCTTTCGCGCAAGAACCTCTATGTGTTGCATTCGACGGGTGCCGACGGCTTTGAGGAGACCGAGCGCGCTTTGGCGCTGACGCCCGAGGAGGCGAAGCGTTACCGCGTCCAGCCTTACATCGACAACATGGGCGATATGCTGGCTGCTGCCGATTTGGTGCTCTCGCGTTCGGGTGCATCGAGCGTGGCCGAGATCGCTGCGCTCGCCGTGCCCTCGGTGCTCGTGCCGTATCCGCATGCGACGGCCGACCACCAAACCACCAATGCTCGTTATCTGGTCGACGCCGGGGCCGGCGTGCTCTGCGCCGATGCCGATATCGACGGTTCTGCCTTTGCCGATGAGCTGCTGCACCTGGTCGATGACGCGGCGGCGCGCGACG
Organism: uncultured Collinsella sp.; assembly: GCA_938011935.1. Classification (GTDB taxonomy): domain Bacteria; phylum Actinomycetota; class Coriobacteriia; order Coriobacteriales; family Coriobacteriaceae; genus Collinsella. The sequence goes on along the minus strand of CALLSU010000070.1, from coordinate 2,768 downwards.
CCATGCGTCAGGCGGCGCGTGGTCTGGCTCAGGATAGAGCCGCCGCTCTTCTGGCGGATGCGGTAGAGGGTTTGCGTTAGTTAGACGGGATATCTTCGGTCGCCCTCGCGCTGATGCGGTAGGTGCGGTACAGTTAACGGGTTACAGGCAGTGTTTACGCAAGGAGTACACGAGCACATGGCTGATTCCCAGACTGCAACCTCCGCGCCCGAGTTTAAGAGCGCCCACTTTATCGGTATCGGCGGCGCCGGCATGAGCGGCATCGCCCTCGTTCTGCACGAGCGCGGTTATGCCGTTACCGGCTCCGACCTTAAGACGTCACGTTATATCCGCCAGCTTACCCGCGCTGGTGTGAAGGTGCATGTGGGCCATGAGGCCGCCACGATCGACGAGGTCAAGCCCGACGTGGTTGTTGTCTCCACCGCTATTCCGGAGTCCAACCCTGAACTCGTGCGTGCTCGCGAGCTTGGTATTCCCGTGTGGCCCCGTGCCAAGATGCTCTCTGCTTTGGGCCACGGCTACACCACCGTCGCTGTTGCCGGCACGCATGGCAAGACCACCACGTCTTCGATGTGTGCCACCATGCTCGACCGCATGGGTCTGGATCCGAGCTTCCTGATCGGTGGCATCGTTGAGGGCTATGACACGAACGGCAAGAACGGCTCGGGCGACTACTTTGTCGCCGAGGCCGACGAGTCCGACAGCTCCTTCCTGTTCCTGAACCCCAACGTAGTCATTGTGACCAACGTCGAGGCCGACCACCTCGATCACTACTCGGGTATCGAGGAGATCGAGGCAACTTTCGCCAAATTCATGAGCCTGGTGGGCGAGGACGGCACCGTCATCGTCTGCGGTGAGGACCCGCATCTGGTCGAGCTCGCCAAGTCGACGGGCCGTCACGTGCTTTCCTACGGCTTTGCCGAGAGCAACGACATCGTCTGCATGCACCCGGATGTCAAGGGCATCCAGAGTGACTTTATCGTTCGCTTTGAGGACGGCACTGAGCGCGCTGTGGAGATCAAGAGCAATCCCGGTCGCCACAACATGCTCAACGCCACGGCGGTGCTCACCGTCGCCCATGTCCTGGGCCTTGACATCGACGCCGCCGCCAAGGCGCTCTCGAGCTTTGAGGGCGTCCGCCGTCGCTTTACCCACGTGGGCGATATCGATGGCATCACCGTGGTCGATGATTACGGCCATCACCCCACCGAGATCAAGGCGACGCTTGCTGCCGCTTCGTCGCTGGGTTACAAGCACGTCGACGTCGTGTTCCAGCCGCACCGCTATTCGCGCCTGCAGGCCCTGTGCGACGACTTTGCCGATGCATTTGCCAATGCCGATAAACTGCTGCTGATTGATGTGTTCTCGGCTGGCGAGATGCCCATTCCGGGTGTCACCTCTAAGATGCTCGCCGATACCGTGCGCGCCAAGCATCCTGGCAAGGAGGTCGTGTACTGCTCCAGCCGTCTTGAGCTCAATCAGGAGCTCGAGCAGATGGTGGGCGAGGGCGACCTGCTGCTCACCATGGGTGCCGGCGACGTTACGACCGTCGGTCCCGAGTTCATTGAGTATCTGACTGCCAAGAAAGACGCTTAAGTCTAATGGGTCTGTTTAACGCCGTCATGGCGCTCTCGGGCATGATCGACACGGATGTGATCGAGGACGAGCGCCTTGCGCGTCATACGAGCTATCGTATCGGCGGCAAGGCCGACCTCTTTGTGACGTGCCATAGCTATCATGCCCTCCGCCGCGCCGTGGCGGTGCTCGATCGCGAGCAGGTGCCGTGGGTCATCATCGGCAAGGGCTCCAATCTGCTGGTTGCCGATGGCGGTTATCGCGGTGCCGTCATTTCGCTCGGACGTGAGTTCCAGCGCACGGTTGTTGCCGATGACGGTTGTACGCTGACGGTCGGTGCGGGCGTGATGTTTGCGCGCCTGGTCAACGATGCCCTGTCGCGTAGCCTCTCGGGCCTTGAGTTTGCCGTTGGCATTCCCGGTTCGGTCGGCGGTGCGATATCTATGAATGCCGGCACGCGGACCGAGTGGATTGGCTCGCTGGTTGAGGATGTCGTAACGTTTGACCCGGCATCCGGTATCAAGCATTATGCGGGGTCCGAGATCTCTTGGGGCTACCGCGAATGTAGCCTTCCCCGCAATGAGATCATCCTCGAGTGCGTGCTCAAGCTTAAACCGGCGCCCAAGGCCGACATTCGCGAGCGCATGGAGCGGTACCTTACAAGGCGCAAGCGTACGCAGCCCATGGGTCGCGCATCCTGCGGGTCTGTCTTTCGCAACCCGCCCGATGCGAGTGTGGGCAAGCTTATCGAGGATTGTGGATTAAAGGGTTTTTCGATTGGCGGCGCGGAAGTTTCGCCCGTTCACGCTAATTTTATCGTTAATAACGGAACTGCCTCGGCCGATGACGTTGCCGCGGTTATCAGACATGTGCACGGAAAGGTGAGGGAGGCGTATGGCATCGAGCTCAGACCGGAAGTTAAATTCCTCGGCTTCTAGAGCATCGAAACCCACCTTCCGCCGCGCCGGAGGGCGTTCCGGCGCGCCTGCCAAACCTCAACGCAATACCGTCGCGCACTCTAAGTCTGTCGGGCATGCTCGACAGACCAGTCGTCCGGTCGTCGGCTCGCAGCTCGGTAATCGTCCGGCCGCAAAAAAGTCCTCGCGTCCCTCGGTGACGTCAAAGCCTGTTATGGGCGCCAAGCCTGCCCGTCCCATGGCAGCTCCCAAGCCCTCGACGGGAACTAAAGCGGC
>CALLSU010000069.1:0-83957 GCA_938011935.1 uncultured Collinsella sp. | reverse complement strand
ACCCCGGAGGAGTTCCGGAATCAGGCCCTCGCGGCCTAGTCGCTATTTAGGGCGTCCAAGATTTGGGACGCAGTTCAGTGCGAGCTGCAGGGTCTTTTGTCAAGCGATGCGACAAAAATGATCCGTTTCCCTTCGTCCCCAAGGGATCACGTTTAGCCCTCCTTGCGGACTTTTTGCAGGTAGCGGTACACGCTGGGCTCCGAGATGCCCAACGCGGTGGCAGCGCAGGCCACGGCGCCCTTGAGCATGAACACCCCGTTGCCGTTGAGGTGGCGAATGACGTCCACGCGGTCGTTCTGACCAAGCGACGCTACATCCAGCCCGCGCGCGCTCAGCAACTCGGCAATGCTGCGGTCGATGAGCTCCTGTGTAGACTCCGAAAGGCTTTCGACCTCGATAGGGGCGGGCTCCGTGCGCGTCGGCGCTGCGTCGAAGCACGCCATGAGCTGCTGCGCCATGGCGTTTATGGAGCGTACGGTCGAGAGGTCGGTGTTGACGCAGAGCATACCGACGATCTCGTCATCCTCGCGGATAAAGAACGTCGCGGACTCCAGCGTCTTGCCTCCGGCGCCGCGGCCCTCGTAGCCCGTAATAAACGGCAGGTCGCGATACTTGGGGTCGTGCATGATCTTGAGCGCCAGATCGGTGGCGGGACCGCCGACCTTGCGGCCACTCACGATGCCGTTGCGAATATCGACGATGGCGTGGTCGGGATCCGAGAAATCGTGCAGCACGATCTCGCTGTTCTTACCGAGTATCTGCTCCAGGAAATCGACCATCGGCAAAAAGCGGCGTACGGTCTCGTTCACGGGCAACTCCTTTGGGTGAAATCGGAAATGTTCATAACAATTTTTTCTCATGGTAACACGGTGTCTATTGACTCGCATATTCGCAGGTACATTGCGTAATACAGACGAGCGGTAGGATTTTGGCGGTAAACGGTTGACCAAAAGAAAAGTTAGATGTTATTTTGACCGGACACTTTCCTGACCTGCGGAAATGCATTGTCTCAGCTTAAGAATAGTCTGATAACAAAAAATTATTATTGAGAATGAGAACCATCTTTAATACGATATCCAACGAAGGCACAACCTCAACCCCGCACTGCGTCACAATAGAGCGTTAGATGCGAAAACAACTATTTCGAGGATTGGTGGTCAAATGACCCAGGAGACGGTTACGAACGGCACTGAAGCCCTGTTCACTCGTGAAGGCATGCCTCCCGTTAAGGAAATGATCCCGTGTGCCCTTCAGCACGTACTGGCTTCGTTTGCCGGTATCATCACCCCGGCTGTCATCATGGCCGGCGTCTACGGCTTTAATAGCCAGCAGAGCACCGACATCATCCAGGTCGCGCTCATTCTTTCGGCGATCGACACGGCCCTTCAGGCCTTCGCTCCCTTCCGTCGCATCGGCGGCGGCCTGCCCATCGTCATGGGCGTTTCGTTCGCGTTCCTCCCGGCCCTCCAGGCCATGGGTGCCTCGGGCTTTAGCTTTGGTGCGCTGCTGGGCGGCGAGATCGTCGGCGGCGCCGTCGCGGTCCTCTTTGGTCTGGCCTACAGCAAGATCAAGTGGCTGTTCCCGCCCGTCGTGACCGGTACGGTCATCTTCTCCATTGGCGTCTCTCTCTATCCCACGGCCGTCAAGTACATGGCCGGTGGCATGGGCACGCCGCTGTGGGGCACTCCGCAGGCCTGGTGCGTCGCTCTTATCACCTTCGCCGTGGTCTTTGCGCTCGCCAACTTTGGCAAGGGCACGCTCAAGCTGGGATCCGTGTTCTTTGGCATGATCGTTGGCATGATCGTCTCCATCCCCTTTGGCATGATCGACTTCTCCAGCGTCGCCACCGCTCAGGTCTTCGCCCTTCCCAAGCTCATGCCCTACGCGCTCGAGTTTGATCCCGAGGTCTGCATTACCCTCGCCGTCGTGTTCCCCATGGTTGCCATCCAGGTTATCGGTGACGTCTCCGCCGCCTGCCTGGGCTCCATCGACCGTATGCCCACCGAGCGCGAGCTCTCCGGCGCTATCGTGTCCCAGGGCCTCACTTCTATGGTCGGCGGCCTGCTGGGCGGTCTTCCCACCAGCGCCCTTGGCCAGAACGTGGGCATCATCTGCTCCAACAAGGTCGTCAACAAGTGGGTCTTTGTGATCATTGCGGCCGTCTTTGCCATCGCCGGTCTGTTCCCGCAGCTCTCTGCCGTCCTTTCCGCTATCCCGCAGCCCGTCATCGGCGGTGCTACCGTGGGCGTGTTTGGCACCATCACCATGAACGGCGTGCGCATGTTCACCCGCGAGGGCCTCACGCAGCGCACTACCACCATCGTCGGTACCTCCGTCGTCTTTGGCCTGGGTATCTGGATGGCCAGCGGTTGCCTTGCCGGCGAGGGTATGCCCGCCTGGGTGTCCACCGTCATCGGCTCCAATGCCGTAACCCCCACCGCCATCATGGCCATCGTCCTTAACCTGATTCTTCCGCAGACGCCGGTCGTGGCTCAGCACATCGATGCTGCCAAGGACGCTGCCGTGGATCTGGTCTTGCCCGAGAGCAAGAAGTAGCCAATTCGGTGCTATTCGTCGGCGGGCGCATCGCCTCGTCCGCCGACGTCATGCGGCGCCAAGCCGCACTTCAAAGGGTTTGTCCCTTTGGTGAAGCGTTGACGGGAGAGGGCCCGTTTCCGGTGTAGGCCGGCGCTTCGCACTCCGCCATGTCAGAGGTGTCAAACCCCGCCCCTGATGTTGAAGGGAGCATCCATGCTTCTGGTCGCTAACGGTTCTGTCTTTACCCGCAATGCTCAGACCCCGTTCATTCCAAACGGTGCGGTCGCCATTGACGGAGATACGATCGTCGAAGTGGGCCCCGAGTGCGAGCTCAAGGCCAAGTACCCGGATGCCGAGTACGTCGACGCCCAGGGCAACCTCATCATGCCCGGACTCATCAATTGCCACACCCACATCTACTCGGGTCTGGCCCGCGGCCTTGCCATTAAGGGCTGCAACCCCACCAACTTCCTGGAGAATCTTGAGCAGCAGTGGTGGAAGATCGACGACAACCTGACGCTCGACGGCACCAAGGCGAGCGCCTATGCCACGATTCTTGACTCCATCCGCGATGGCGTCACCACGATCTTCGATCACCATGCGAGCTTCTGCGAAATCCCGGGAAGCCTCTTTACCATTAAGGATGCAGCTCAGGAGCTGGGCATGCGTTCGTGCCTGTGCTACGAGGTCTCCGACCGCCGCGGCCAGGAAAAATGCGACCAGGCCATTGCCGAGAACGCCGAGTTTGCCCAGTGGGCCGCCAAGGAGCGTCGCGATAACGACAACCACATGATCGCCGCCATGTTTGGCGGTCACGCCACCTTTACGCTGTCGGACGAGACCATGGATAAGATGGCCGAGGCCAACAACGGCCTGACCGGCTTCCACATCCATGTGTGCGAGGGCATGAATGACGTGTGGGACTCCCGCCTCAACCGCGGTGGCATCAGCCCCGTCGAGCGCCTGCTGCAGCACAATTTGCTGGGTCCCGACACCATGCTCGGCCACTGCATCCACGTGACGCCCGCCGAGATGGATATCGTCAAGGAGTCCGGTACCTGGCTCGTCAACAACCCCGAATCCAATATGGGCAACGCCGTGGGCTGCGCCCCCGTGCTCGAGTTCTTCCGCCGCGGCATCCCCGTGTGCATGGGCACCGACGCCTACACCCACGATATGCTCGAGAGCCTTAAGGTCTTCCTGATCATTCAGCGACACAACGCCGCCATGCCCAACGTGGGCTGGTGCGAGGCCATGACCATGCTGTTCGAGAACAACGCCAAGATGGCGAGCAAGTACTTCGATCGCAAGCTCGGCGTGCTCGAGGCCGGCGCTGCCGCCGATGTCATCGTCATGGACTACAAGCCCTTTACGCCGCTGAGCGAGGAGAATATCGACGGCCACATGCTCTTTGGCATGATGGGCAAAAACTGCCGCACCACCATCATCAACGGCCGCGTCCTGTACAAGGATCGCGAGTTCGTTGGCATTGATGAGGACAAGATCAACGCGTGGACCATGGCCGAGTCCAAGAAGCTCTGGAGCACGCTCAACGATCGAACCTACTAATTCACAAGTAGATTCGCGCGCGTCGGATGTTTCGCCGCATCCGACGCGCGCATAGGCGGCCTCCGCGGGGTCGCCGGCGCTGTGCTAGCGCTACACCGTATTTGCGCCCGCCGCGCGGTCTCGCCGGGCGTTACAGAGAGGAGCTCACTATGAGCGACATCATGAGGCCGATCCCGTTTTCGCAGCTGATGAACTGGATCATCGAGGAGCACAAGACCCAGGACGCCATCTTTGGCGTGCGTAAGATGGTCACGACCAACCAGGAGGGTGCGCTTCCCATTTTTGACGAGCGCATCGAGACTCCGTTTGGCCCGGCTGCCGGCCCCAATACGCAGCTTGCCCAGAACATCGTGGCATCCTACGTTGCCGGTTCCCGCTTCTTTGAGCTCAAGACCGTCCAGGTTATGGACGGCGAGGAGCTCTCCAAGTGCGTCAACAAGCCCTGCATCGTGGCTCAGGACGAGTGCTACAACTGCGAATGGTCGACCGAGCTCGAGGTTCCGCAGGCCTTTGCCGAGTACGTGAAGGCATGGTTTGCCTGCCACCTGATCGCTCGCGAGTACGGTCTGGGCAGCCCGGACGGCTTTGTCTTCAACATGTCGGTGGGCTATGACCTGGAGGGTATTAAGAGCCCCAAGGTCGATGCCTACATCGAGGGCATGAAGGACGCCAGTGGCTCCGACGTCTGGAACGAGTGCCGCGCATGGGCTCTCGCCAACCTGGACAAGTTTGAGCATGTCGACGCCGCGTTTGTCGAGTCCATCCCGGCACGCGTCTCCAACTCCATTACCGAGTCTACCCTGCACGGCTGCCCGCCGGCGGAGATCGAGCGCATCGCGACCTACCTCATCACCGAGAAGGGCCTCAACACCTACATCAAGTGCAACCCCACGCTGCTGGGCTATGAGTTTGCACGTCAGCGCCTCAACGAGCTGGGCTTTGACTATATCGTCTTCGATGACACACACTTCCGCGAGGACCTGCAGTGGGTCGACGCCGTGCCCATGTTCGAGCGCCTGATTGCCCTGTGCGCCGAGCGCGGCCTGGAGTTTGGCGTCAAGCTCACCAACACCTTCCCCGTCGACGTGACGAGGAACGAGCTGCCTTCCACCGAGATGTATATGTCCGGCCGTTCGTTGTTCTCGCTGACCATCGAGGCTGCCCGCCGCATTACCGAGCAGTTTGACGGCAAGCTGCGCATCAGCTACTCCGGTGGTGCCACGGTCTACAACATCCGCGCCCTGTATGATGCCGGTATTTGGCCCGTTACCCTGGCGACCGACGTGCTCAAGCCCGGTGGATACGAGCGCTTTAGCCAGATGGCCGGCGAGTTTACCGACCTGGATGGCAAGCCGTTCGCGGGCGTCTCTCTCGAGGCCGTGACTGCGATCCAGACCGACTCGCTCACCAACCCGCTCTACAAGAAGCCGCTGCGCCCGCTGCCCGACCGCAAGGTCGCCGGTAAGAGCCCGCTTTCCGACTGCTTTACCACGCCTTGCCGTACGAGCTGCCCCATCCAGCAGGATATCCCTGCCTATCTGGCGGCTGTTGACGAGGGCCGCTACGAGGACGCGCTCAACATCATCATCGAGCGCAACGCCCTGCCGTTCATTACCGGTACCATCTGCCCGCATCCCTGCGGCCGTGCCTGCGAGCGTGCATTCTACGAGCCCGAGGGCGCCCAGATTCGCGCCAGCAAGCTCAAGGCCGCCCGCGAGGCCATGACCGCCGTGCTGCCCAAGCTGCGCGCCCAGGCCATTGCCAACGACGCCGAGCGCAACGTTGCCGTTATCGGCGGCGGCCCGGCCGGTCTGGCGACGGCGTTCTTCCTGACGCGCGCCGGCGTGCCCGTCACTATCTTCGAGGCCCGCGACTCTCTCGGCGGCGTGGTCCGTCACGTGATCCCCGAGTTCCGTATCGCGAGCGACGATATCTCCCACGACGCCGAGCTCTGCCTGGTCTTTGGCGCCAAGGTTCAGCTCAACGCTCACGTGGAGTCCATTGACGAGCTCAAGGCCCAGGGCTTTACCGACGTGGTCGTGGCCACCGGTGCCTGGATGCCCGGCTCTGCGGGCCTGGGCGAGGGTGCCGAGCTCGACGTGCTGGAGTTCCTCGAGGCCGCCAAGAAGGGCGAGAAACTCGAGCTGGGCGAGGATGTCGTGGTCGTCGGCGCCGGCAATACCGCTATGGACGCGGCCCGCGTGGCCAAGCGCCTGACTGGCGTGAAGAACGTGCGCCTGGTGTATCGCCGCACCAAGAAGCAGATGCCCGCCGACGAGGAAGAGCTCGATCTTGCTCTTGCCGACGGCGTTGAGTTCTGTGAGCTGCTGGCGCCCAAGGCGCTCAACGACGCCGTGCTGACCTGCGACGTTATGGAGCTTGGCGAGCCGGATGCAAGCGGCCGTCGCAGCCCCGTCGCCACGGGCGAGACCGTCGAGCTTCCTGCCACCACGGTGATCTGCGCCGTGGGCGAGGGTATCGATGCCAGCCTGTACGACGCCGTGGGCGTTGAGCACGACCGTCGCGGTCGCCTTGCCGCCACCTCCACCGGCGTCGAGGGCGTCTGGGCTGCGGGCGACTGCCGCCGCGGTCCTGCCACCGTGGTCGAGGCTATTGCCGACGCCGCCGAGGTCGCCCGTGCCATCGCCGGCGTGGACCTTAACAAGTACGCCGACTGCAACGAGCAGGCCGGTCGCGAGGACACCTGCTACGAGCGCAAGGGGTCGCTGTGCCGCGACAAGCGCAACTGCACCAAGACCCGCTGCCTGGGCTGCGGCTCGGTGTGCGAGGTTTGCTGCGACGTGTGCCCCAACCGCGCAAACGTTGCTATTAAGGTGCCGGGCCTGGACAAGCATCAGGTGGTACATGTCGACGGCATGTGCAACGAGTGCGGAAACTGCGCCGTGTTCTGCCCCTACCAGGAGGGTCGTCCCTACAAGGACAAGCTCACCCTGTTCTGGAGCGAGCAGGACATGGAGAACTCCGAGAACGAGGGCTTCCTGGCCGTGGACGAGGACCACTTTAAGGTCCGCGTCGCCGGCACGGTCCGCACCGTCTCGGTCGATGCCGTCAACACCGGCCTTCCCGAGGCCGTCCGCCTGACCATCAGGGCTGTGCGCGACAACTATTCGTACCTTCTTAAGAAATAGGCGAGTCTCTTATGGCCAAAACTATTCAACATAACGTGGCCTACGTTGCCTGCGGAAGCGGTTGCGCTTCCGCAGGCGGCGACGCCCGCTGCAGCGAAGGCTGCATTGGCTGTGGCGCCTGCGTCACGGCCTGCCCCCACGGCGCCATTGCGCTGGTCGATGGCATTGCCCGCGTGGATCGCTCCAAGTGTACGGGCTGTGGCCTGTGCGGCATGGCGTGCCCGCAGCGCGTGATTGCCTTTGTTCCCGGCTATCAGAACATCCTGGTGCGCTGCAACAACACCGATAAGGGCGCCATTGCGCGCAAGATCTGCGACACGAGCTGCATCGGTTGCGGCATGTGTGCCAAAAAGTGCCCTGCCGGTGCTATCCGCATCGAGGACAACTGCGCCCATATCGACGGCGCGGACTGCCTGTCGTGCGGCATGTGCGCCGTCGTCTGCCCGCATGGCGCCATCCACGACCGCACCGGCATCGCCGCCGGCGTGTAGAAGGGAATCACCATGGCACAGGAATTCACTTTTACCGTTAACGGCGTCGAGCGCACGACGACTCAGAACAAGCCGCTGCTGCGCTACCTGCGCGACGACCTGCACATCCATTCCGCCAAGGACGGCTGCTCCGAGGGCGCCTGCGGTACCTGCACCATCCATGTGGACGGTGCCGCCGTCAAGGCGTGCGTACTGACCACCGCTCTTGCCGCCGGCCGCAACATCGTGACCGTTGAGGGCCTGCCCGAGGACGTGCGCGAGGCCTTTGTGTACGCCTTTGGCGCTGTGGGCGCCGTGCAGTGCGGTTTTTGCATTCCCGGTATGGTCATGGCGGGTGCAGCGCTGATCGCCGAGGACCCCGAGCCCACCGAGGAGCAGATCAAGTACGCCATCCGCGGCAACGTCTGCCGCTGCACCGGCTACAAGAAGATCATCGAGGGCATTTCGCTGGCAGCTGCGGTGCTCCGCGGCGAAAAGCAGATCGACGAGGATCTGGAGCGCGGCGACGACTACGGCGTGGGCAAGCGCGCCTTCCGTATCGACGTGCGCAAGAAGGTGCTCGGCGAGGGCAAGTATCCCGACGACATCGACGAGCTCGATCAGCCGGGTCTGACCTACGCCAGCGCCGTGCGCTCCAAGTATCCGCGCGCCCGTGTGCTCTCCATCGATACCTCCAAGGCCGAGGCCCTGCCCGGTGTGGTGGGCATCCTGCGCGCTGAGGACGTGCCGGTCAACCAGGTCGGCCACCTTATCCAGGATTGGGACGTCATGATCGCGGCGGGCGATATCACCCGCTGCGTGGGCGATGCCATCGTGCTGGTGGTTGCCGAGGACGAGGCGACGCTCGAGAAGGCCAAGAAGCTCGTAAAGATTGATTATGAGCCGCTGGAGCCCGTGCGTAACATTGTCGAGGCCAAGGCTGCCGACGCCCCGCGCCTGCACGACAGCTTCTTTGCCTTTGGCAACACGGTGGAGCTCAAGGACAACGTGTGCCAGAGCCGTCACGTAACGCGCGGCGACGCCGCCAAGGCGCTGGCGGAGAGCGCGTTCACCGTGACGCAGCGCTTTACCACGCCCTTTACCGAGCATGCCTTCTTGGAGCCCGAGTGCGCCGTCGCCTTCCCGTACAAGAACGGCGTCAAGGTGCAGTCGACCGACCAGGGTGCCTACGATACGCGCAAAGAGTGCGCCCACATGTTTGGCTGGGACAACGAGCCCGAGCGCGTGGTCGTCGAGACCATGCTCGTGGGCGGCGGCTTTGGCGGTAAGGAGGACGTTTCGATCCAGCACCTGGCCGCGCTTGCTGCCTATAAGCTCCAGCGTCCTGTGAAGTGCAAGCTCACGCGTGCCGAGTCGCTCGCGTTCCATCCCAAGCGCCATGCCATGGACGGCACCTTTACGCTGGGTTGCGACGCCGAAGGCAACTTTACCGGTCTGGACTGCGAGATCAACTTTGACACCGGCGCCTACGCGTCGCTGTGCGGCCCGGTGCTCGAGCGCGCCTGCACGCATGCCGTCGGCCCCTACAAGTACCAGAACACCGACATCCGCGGCTTTGGCTACTACACCAACAACCCGCCCGCCGGCGCGTACCGCGGCTTTGGCGTGTGCCAGTCCGAGTTTGCGCTCGAGAGCCTGATCGACCTGCTGGCCGAGAAGGTCGGTCTGGACCCGTGGGAGATTCGTTATAGAAACGCCATCGAGCCGGGCGAGGTTTTGCCCAACGGCCAGATTGCCGACTGCTCCACGGCGCTTAAGGAGACGCTGCTCGAGGTCAAAGATGCCTACTATGCGCATCCCGGACACGCCGGTATCGCCTGCGCCATGAAGAACGCCGGCGTGGGCGTGGGCCTGCCCGATGCCGGCCGCTGCAAGATTCGCGTCGAGAACGGCGTGGCCGTGGTCTATGCCGCCACGTCCGACATCGGCCAGGGCTGTAACACCGTCTTTTTGCAGGACGTTGCCGAGGCATGCGGCCTGCCGCTGAGCTGCATTGCCAACGGCGAGTGCTCCACCGAGAACGCTCCCGACTCCGGCACCACGTCTGGCTCGCGTCAGACGGTCGTGACCGGCGAGGCCGTGCGCGGTGCCGCCTTCCTGCTGCGCGATGCCATGGTTGGCATCGAGGCCGGCAAGCCTGCGCCTACCGCCCCGGTGAGCGCCCATGGTGACGGCGTCAAGATCGAGTACGACGACGGTCGCGCCTATCAGCTACGCACACAGGAGCTCGTCGCCGGACAGGGTATGCATCCTCAGGACCCCGCGGCCGCCATCAAGGCGCTCGAGGGATGCGAGTTTGGCTACGTGTACCTGGAGCCGACCGACAAACTGGGCGCCGACGTTCCCAATCCCAAGAGCCACATCTGCTACGGCTTTGCCACGCATGTGGTCATTTTGGATGATGACGGCCGCGTGAGTGAGGTCTATGCCGCGCACGATTCCGGCAAGGTGGTCAACCCCATCTCCATCCAGGGTCAGATCGAAGGCGGCGTGCTCATGGGTATGGGCTATGCGCTCACCGAGGACTGGCCGCTTAAGGACTGCGTACCCCAGGCAAGGTACGGCACGCTCGGGCTGTTCCGTGCGCCCGAGATTCCGGATATCCACGCCATCTACGTGGAGAAGGACGAACTGCTGCCCGTGGCATACGGCGGCAAGGGCATCGGCGAGATCGCAACGATCCCCACGGCGCCCGCCGTGCAGAATGCCTACCGCGCGTTTGACGGCAAGCTGCGTCCAAATCTGCCCATGGTGGATACGCCGTACAGCCGCGCTCGTCACCGCGGGTAGAGTAGAGCGCGGACGGCCATTGCTGACTGCCGTCTGCGCTTGCCATCAACTGTATAAGCTGCGCCTTTGGCCCCAGCTCCATCGTGAGCCGGGGCCTTTTGCTTGGAGCGGAAACTGCGTCCCGGAATTGGCGCTCAGAATGGGATGCGCTTTCCCCTTGGAGCCCTCGGCGGAGATTGCATCCCAGAATCCGCGCCTGGAATGGGACACACGATTGTCCGTGCCCGCATCCCACCATATTCGGGATGCGGGTTTCTGCGCTTTTGTGCATCAGGCAAGCAGCTGCTTTTGGCGGCTCTCCCGGGCTGCGCATCGCTTGTGATGTCGATGCGACCGACCAGAGAGTCGGCGCATTGGTCAATCGCATTACAAAAGACAGGTTTATTGAGATTGGTGAACTGACGGCCATGGCCCATACCATTGTGGTTGCCTAGATTGAAAGCTGAGATGGAAAGTGCTTTCGGACAGGAGGGCAATATCAAGCCCCACGTTCCCTGTGGGAAGTGGGGCTTTCAAGGGCTGCTAGTTAATAGTTATTAGAGGTAGCCGTTCAGCCAATCGGGCATATTGGGATCGTCAATGCTCCACGAATCTTCTTCATGCTCGCTTTCTTCCCAGTTGCTTTCGTCCCCATCGAAGAACTTGCGCCTATTACACTTGTATTTGACAACCGTGTCGCCCTCACGGCGGTATTCATTACAGTAGTAGTTTTGCTTTCCGTATCCGTTCCATTCTTGAGTTCTGTATATGACCATGGTGTCTCCTTTTCGTTTGCGTACGCGGGGCGCACGGTGTATCAGATTTGACTACTGGGCTATGACTTGCGCAATGTGAGTTTTTTGGCGTTAATGCTCGCAAGTTCGTCGGAAGTAAAAACAAACGGGACAACCGCTTCATCCCATTCGATATTTGAGAAGGTATAACCGGCGCGCGTTACTTTGACTGTTTCTTTCCCAAAGAGTTTGCCGACTTCTGTGAGCTTGTAACCCCAGGGCTCTTTTGTCATCATTCCGCTGGAGACGAGACGCTTGTTAACTGCCTGATTCGAAAGAAGCAAGTCATGTCCGAGTCCCGTTGCAGTCTTCTTGACTCCGGTAAGGTTGACCACTGGCAAGGAGGCCTTTTCTGCTGCCTTAGCAATCGTGGCAACACCTTTGTCTGCGCCGTTGCAAATAGTTTTGAATTTAGGCGTATGGCCCGTTTTCGCGGCAATCGTAATGCTAACGATTGAACTGATTGCCACAAATACACCGATGCCAATCTGGACTTTGTGCTGCTCGAGCCACACGAGGCCTTTGTTCTTTGCGGGCAGATCAGTGTTTTCCGACTCCAATTTCTGTACACCTCATTTCTTGATTGATTTTGCAAGTTGATATGCAAGAGAGCCCAATGCCGGAATCAATGCCGATGAAGCGGGGATTAGGGCGGCGGTGAGAGCGGTTGCTCCAACTATGGCGCTCTGCTTAGTAGCTGCCTCTTGTTGTGTCCCCTTCTCATCCCCTTCTTTAAGGGCATTTTGCATCTTCTCTAGTTTGGGTGCTACTGGTTGGTCAACGAATAGCTGAATTATTTTTGCCAGATCCTCGTTTCCGCTGACGGCGATTTCGTTGTTGAATACCGCCCTGATGGCGAGATAGTGCATCTTCGTCATCTGCGTTTTACCCGTCTCAAGGCTGCTGACGGTTTGCTTTGTTATGCCTAGTTCGTTCGCAAGCCGTTCGCCACTCCAGCCCGCCGCCTTGCGAATGGTTGACAGGTGAGCTTGGAGCCTGCTGACTAGTTCATCATCCGTTGAAGTCATTTCTGCCTCACATATAGTAAAGAATCCTTATTACTGTCAGATATTATATACCCAGTCAGAAATTTAGCAATTACTAAGTGAGTCTTAGTTTATTCGGCTGGCTCCTGAATCTCCTCAGTTTTAAACTGAATTGAAAACGATACCGACGCCGGCGTCTTGTTCTCATGTTTTAAAGGTATGGGCAGGTATTGTTCGACAGACGATGGCCTCGATGCCGATTTCATGCATCCCCTCAGGGGTCATCCGTCCAGGAACCTGTTTTCCATTGTTGCGTGGTCAGCGAGACGTGCAAGGAGCACGTCGACCGTATGGGCGGCTGTTATTTCTGCACAGTTGAGAGGGCATCTTGGAAGACGTGTCCATGGCGATTTTGGGAGACGCTAACCGCTTGGATTATAGTGGACGGTCGGTCTTAGAGGCCTATGGGTGGGAGATGTTGTTTCACTTGCCAACGACCGGCCGGGGTCTGGCTTAACCGACGTGGAACGTGATTGCACCATCTGGTAGCAAGTCGAGTTGCAGATGAGTACACCCGATCGTGTGGAATAAGGCTTCAGGAGCGCTCCGCCTGTTTACACCCCCGCAATCCCGCGTGCCGCACTCAACAGCTCATACTCCCTCTGGCTCCAATGGCGCAGCTCGGCCGCGTCGACGGCGTCACGACACAAGTCCAAAAACGCCTCGGCTCTCTCGCAGAAGCACTCGCGAGCAAAGACGCCGGATCCGTCCGCAACGCACACGCCGTCTGCAAACAGCTTCCAACTCGACGGCTCGCGCGAGTCGTCTCCGAGCAGCTTGATCTGCAGAACATGCGGGTTGCCAGCAGCACAGAGCTCTTCCTCGAGCTTCTGTACCGTAAAGCGCATCTGGTGGGAGAGACTACTCTTGACCATGGCCGAGGCATAGCCGTTCGGCTTGTCCAGAAGATGTATTCGTTTTGGTTTGACGACCAGATTGTGGAAGTTGCGCTCGCTACGCACGGAGAAATTGTCCATACGGACTCCTTTCATCGATGTTGGCAGGGCCACCGTGCCTCTTGGCCGGTTGGCGTCGGGATCGTGGAGCCAACTCTCTACCCCGACTCTGGATAAAACGCGCCCGCTCCTTGCGGGCACGATGGAGTCTATCAGCATGCGCGGACACAAATCAAGCGCCGCCTGCGAAATGAGGTGCAAGCGACGCTTGATTTCGCCGACTGCTGCTAGGCTTAAATCCGAAAAAGTGTCGAAATATCCTGCATATAAGTACGGAAAAATGTCGAAATACACACTTTAAAGCTTCGAAAAGTGTCGAAATGAGCGCCTAACAACCACGGAAAAGTGTATCCTAGTGCTAAAACAGCACGTAATAAGGGGTACGCTTATGCTGCAGAGAAAAGCGAAAGCACAGTTTGAATCTTGGCTTGCCTCATCGCCTAACAAGGCTCTTTTGGTCAAGGGCGCCCGACAGGTAGGAAAGTCATATTTGGTCAACGTCTTTGCAAACGAATCGTTCGAAAACGTCGTGACGTTCGATCTTATCGCCGACGCGTCCGTGCGCGATTCGTTTTTGGCGGCAAAAAGCGCGGATGACCTGCTTATGCGCATGTCTATCGCTGCGACGCAGCCGATGGTTGCGAACAAGACCGTCGTGGTTATCGACGAGGTGCAGCGATGCCCCAACGTGGTGACGTTTATCAAGTACCTGGTCCAGCGCGGCGACTTTCGATACATCCTTACCGGATCGCTCCTTGGCGTTGAGCTCGAGGGCATCGATTCCCTGCCGGTGGGGTATGTCGAGCAGGTCCAGATGTACCCGCTCGACTTTGAGGAGTTCTGCTGGGCAAGCGGCGTTGCTGCCGGAGCGTTTGAGATGCTCAGGGGTTGTCTAAAGGACGAAAAGGAGCTCCCCGACTATCTGTATGACCGCTTGCTCGATCTGTTCCATCAGTATGTGGTGGTGGGAGGCATGCCCGACGCGGTCAATTCCTTCTTGGCGACGCGCAATGTCGACGAGGTTCGAAACATCCACCGCGATCTTCACGCCCTGTATCGCGATGACATCGCAAAGTACGCTCCGCCCGAGCTGCGCTTGGTTATTCGTGATATCTATGATTTGATTCCCAGCGAGGCCGGCTCCAAAAACAAGCGATTCAAGCTGTCGTCGATTAGCGGTGTTAAGCGCTTTTCGCAGGTTACAGACCATTTTCTCTGGCTCTCGGAGGCGGGTGTCGCGCTTCCCGTGTATAACGTGACAGCTCCGGTAGCGCCTCTTTTAATGGGGGAGCAGCGAAATCTCTTTAAGCTGTTTTACTTGGACACCGGAATGCTCATGTCGTCGTATTCCAAGAAGGTCGCCCAAGGTGTTTTTGATGGGGAGGTGGAAGACCCCTTTGGCATGAACATGGGGGCGGCATTTGAGGGCTTCGTTGCCCAAGAGCTCAAAGCCCACGGATTCAGATTGCGCTACTTTACGTCTAAAAAAGTCGGCGAGCTCGATTTTGTGGAGGAGACGCTCGATGGGGAGGTCCTTGCCATCGAGGTCAAGTCGGGCAAGAGCTTTAAGTCCCATGCGGCGCTCGACAACGCGCTCGCGACGAAGGGCTACGGAATCGATCGCGCCCTGGTACTTGCGGAATGTAATCTTCACCGCGATAGTGACGTGCTGTATCTGCCCATCTTTATGGCAGGGCTTTTGGAGCCGTAACATGCCGCCGGCTCTTCCGGCCCTCCCTTAACCCTCGCTACTCGTCGTCTCCGTCGTTGGGGTCGCCCTTGAGGGTGTTGATGTCCAGGTACTGGTTGTCGTCCTCTTTTTCCTGCGTTGCCGACTCCGCTTGGGTGGGGCCGGAGAACAGCCGGAATCCCTCAAACGCAATGACGCCGAGCAGGGCAATGACAATGGCGATAAAGGCAACCTTGACTGCCTGCGGAAATTCCGAGAAACGCAGCGCCTTTTCCTCGGCGTAATAATCGGCAAAGCGCTCTTCGCCCGTGCTTTTGGTATACGCCGGCGCGGACGCGGCCTCCGGGTCATATTCCGGTGCAGGCGTGGCAGCGTACGGATCGTTGAGATAATCGCTCGATGCGGTGCCATAATCCTCGGTCTCGATGCGACCGGTGCCAGCATAGCCATCGGAATAATCGGAATATGCCGCACCGCCCTCATAGTCCGCGGCGCTCGTGTTGGCGGCAAAAAGCGGGTTAACTGGAACATCGAGCGCCGGCATGCCGGTAGAGGTCTCATCCAGATCGGTTGCAGCCCAGGAATCGTAGGCAACTTGATGGGCAACGGGCTCGTCGAGCCTTGCGACCGGAGGCTTGCGTGCCGCAGGAACAGGCAACTGCTGGGCGCTGTACATAACGGTGCTGTCGGCCGATTTGCCCTGCGTCGCTGCAGCGAGAAATGCTGCCGTCTCGGACGGGTCGCTTGCGGGGCGGGGAGCGGGCGTGGGCGCCGAAGTGGGTGCGGGCGTAGGCGCGGGCGTCGAAACAGCCGACTGCGCAGGAGTCGGCGCAGATGCGGTCTTAGGCGCAAGTGCGGGATTGGGGTTTGACGGGCGAGCCCCGCCGCCCATGAGTTCGTCGGCGGTCCACGGGCGATCATCCATCACGTCGTCAAGGCTCAGCGAAAACAGGTCGTCTTCACCCTCATCGAACATGCGGTGCACATGTCCACCAATTGCCGGAATCAATCCGCGACCGGTGCATGATGCCTTGCTCAACGCCATTCTGTTCCACCCTTTCGAAATACTAATGACATCGATTATATGGAACTTCCCAAGTGGCTCGGTCTTGGATTCGTGCTTTCCAGAACTCGCGCCCAAAAGGGGAGGGGCAATCCAGGCGAGTGCCTACTTGTCGCCGGCCGCCGCCTTGGCCTCATTGAGGTAGCTATAGAAGCTGTACTTAGAGATGCCAAAGAACTCGCAGGCGCGCTCGCTCGACTTGGAAATGAGGAAGGCGCCGCGACGGTCGAGGTAGCCGATGGCGCGAATGCGCTCATCTTTGGTCATAAGTGCCGCGGGCTTGCCCACAAACTGCTCGCACTCGTGCAGCAGGTCCTCGAGCAGGTCGCCGATGTTCTTGGTAATGGGCTCGGGCTCGGTGTAGCCCGTGCCGCCGGTGCCGGTAAAGGCGTCGAGCGAACGCTCAAAAGCCTTCATAAGCGTAATGTCAAAGTTGATGCCCAAAATGCCGACGGGCTTGCCCTCATCGTTGCGGATAAAGATGGTCGAGGACTTGAGCAGCTTGCCATCGGCGGTTTTGGTGAGGTACGGCTCGCGGTCGTGCACGTCGGCGGTGCCCTCGTGCATGGATTCAAGCACAATATGGCTGGGGCCGTCACCCAGTTTGCGCCCGCTGACGTGGCCGTTTTCGATCACTACGATGGAGCGGTCCACGTCCTCGGTCTCCAGGTCGTGGACGACGACTTCGCAGTTGGGGCCAAATTGGAGCGCTAGGCCGTGTGCAAGGCGCTTGTAGAACTCAATCTGTGCGGGGGTCATGGGTGCCTTCCTAAAAATTAGTTTGGGCTCACTGTGCCATAAACCCCACTTGTTCGCAAATAACGAAAGCGTCGCTGTGTTATGTGACCGTTCGGCGGCGAAAAGGTACCGATTACGGCAACAAACAATTTGTTAGGCTTTCCAATCAAAAAGTGTGATAGAACAGTGCTAACAAACTTTTTGTTTGGCATCCACATAAAAGTTCAGCCGTGTGAATGGGATCGGGCTGAAACGCGTATGCGGGGGCCGGCAAGAGAGGACTTAAGGAGTTCACCGTATGGCCGATAAGATCCAGTGGGCGGGCAACACGATGCCCAAGAGCGATGACAAGCACTTGGGAATCATGAGCCTCGACCACGTGAAGAAGGCCCGCGCCTTCCACCAGTCGTTCCCCCAGTACACCGTCACTCCGCTTGCCCGCCTGGATGGTCAGGCTGCGCGCCTGGGCCTTTCCAACCTGTGCGTTAAGGACGAGAGCTATCGCTTTGGCCTCAACGCCTTTAAGGTCCTGGGCGGTTCGTTTGCCATGGCCAACTACATTGCCGACGAGACCGGCAAGGACGTTGCCGAGTGCACCTTCGATTACCTGACCTCCGATCAGCTTGCCAAGGACTTTGGCCAGGCCACCTTCTTTACTGCCACCGACGGCAACCATGGCCGCGGCGTGGCATGGGCTGCCAACAAGCTGGGCCAGAAGGCCGTCGTGCACATGCCCAAGGGTTCCACCAAGCCCCGCTTTGATAACATCGCCGCCGAGGGCGCCACGGTGACCATCGAAGAGGTCAACTACGACGAGTGCGTGCGCATGGCCGCCGCCGAGGCCGACGCCTGCGAGCGCGGCGTCATCGTTCAGGATACCGCCTGGGAGGGCTACGAGAAGATCCCGTCCTGGATCATGGAGGGCTACGGCACCATGGCTTCCGAGGCTGCCGAGCAGCTGCGCGAGATGGCCATCAACCGCCCGACGCACGTCTTTGTCCAGGCTGGCGTGGGCTCGCTCGCCGGCGCCGTGGTGGGCTACTTCACCAACCTGTATCCCGATAACCCGCCCACCTTCGTCGTGGTCGAGTGCGCGCCTGCCGCCTGCCTGTACAAGGGCGCTGCCGCCGGCGACGGCGATCCGCGCATCGTGGACGGCGACATGCCCTCCATCATGGCCGGCCTGTGCTGCGGCGAGCCCAACATCCTGGGTTGGGATATCCTGCGCAACCACACCACCGCTTTCGTGTCCTGCCCCGACTGGGTCACCGCTCGCGGCATGCGCACCCTGGGCGCTCCCGAGAAGGGCGACCCGCGCGTTATCTCCGGCGAGTCCGGCGCCGTGACCACCGGTCTGGTCGAGACCCTTATGCTCGATTCCGAGTACGCCGAGCTCAAGGAGCTCATCGGCCTGGACAAGACGAGCTCCGTGCTCTGCTTCTCCACGGAAGGTGACACGGATCCGGATCAGTACCGTCGCATCGTCTGGGAAGGCGAATACCCCACTTGCTAATACTGGGCGGAGTAAATAGGTATCGCTCCGCCACCTCACAGGTAGATTCCTTCGTTTGAAAGGTTATGAACAATGGCTAAAGAACTCGATTTCGACGCTATCAAGGCTGCGGCTGAGTCTCATCGTGCTGATATGACTCGCTTCCTGCGCGCTATGATCTCCCATCCCTCTGAGTCCTGCGAGGAGGGTGAGGTTGTCGCTTGCATCAAGGCCGAGATGGAGAGCCTTGGCTATGACGAGGTCAAGGTCGACGGCCTGGGCAACGTTATGGGCTTTATGGGCGAGGGCGACAAGATCATCGCCATCGACTCCCACATCGACACCGTCGGCATCGGCAACATCGAGAACTGGGATGCCGATCCCTATGAGGGCTACGAGACCGACGAGATCATCTACGGTCGCGGCGGCTCCGACCAGGAGGGCGGCATGGCTTCTGCTACTTACGCTGCCAAGATGATGAAGGACATGGGCCTCATCCCCGAGGGCTACAAGATCATGGTCGTCGGCACCGTCCAGGAAGAGGACTGCGACGGCATGTGCTGGCAGTACATCTACAACAAGGACGGCATTAAGCCCGAGTTCGTCATTTCCACCGAGCCCACCGACGGCGGCATCTATCGCGGTCACCGCGGCCGCATGGAGATCCGCGTCGATGTTCACGGCACCTCCTGCCACGGTTCCGCCCCCGACCGCGGCGATAACGCCATCTACAAGATGGCCGACATCATCGCCGACGTCCGCGCCCTCAACAACAACGGCTGCGACGAGTCGACCGACATCAAGGGCCTCGTCAAGATGCTCGACCCCAAGTACAACCCCGAGCACTTCGAGGATGCCCGCTTCCTGGGCCGCGGCACCTGCACCGTCAGCCAGATCTTCTACACCAGCCCCAGCCGTTGCGCCGTGGCCGACTCCTGTGCCATCTCCATCGACCGTCGCATGACCGCCGGTGAGACCTGGGAGTCCTGCCTGGACGAGATTCGCAACCTGCCGGCCGCCAAGAAGTACGGCGACGACGTGAAGGTCTCCATGTACATGTACGACCGTCCGTCCTGGACCGGCGAGGTCTACGAGACCGAGGCTTACTTCCCCACGTGGATCAACAAGGAGACCGCTCCGCACGTCAAGGCCCTCGTCGACGCCCACAAGGCCATGTTCGGTGACGAGCGCATCGGCTGCGAGCCCAGCATGGACAAGCGCACCGGTCGTCCGCTGTGCGACAAGTGGACCTTCTCCACGAACTGCGTTTCCATCCAGGGCCGCTATGGCATCCCCTGCGTCGGCTTCGGCCCGGGTGCCGAGTCTCAGGCTCACGCTCCCAACGAGGTCACCTACAAGGACGACCTGGTCACCGCTGCCGCCATGTATGTGGCTGCCCTGAACCTCTACGATCCGAGCCAGGCCGATGGCGACGCCACCGTGTTCCGCGCCGGTCTGACCAACAACAAGATCGATTAGTCCCATTCCTCGATCTTGTTGAGCCGGGGACAGCTCGTGTCCCCGGCACCCCCTGTTGACTTGGGGCCCGCGGTCGTTATCTCCCATGCTTCCTCAACGGTAGCGGGTCCTCGTCATAGTGCTCTGCATGTTCTAGCCACACGCGCATGCCGGAGCACATCTACTCATTGCGATCGTTTCATCTTTGGAAAGGACATTTACATGGACGCCAAGTTTACCGAGCTCGTCGAGCAGCTGAACGGCCTCGATTTTAAGGGCATGTACGGCAGCGACTTCCTGCACACCTGGGATAAGACCACCGATGAGCTCAAGGCGCTCTACATCGTCGCCGACGCCCTGCGCGAGCTGCGCGAGAACAACGTTTCGTCCAAGATCTTCGATTCGGGTCTGGCCGTCTCCCTGTTCCGTGACAACTCCACCCGTACGCGCTTCTCCTTCTCTAAGGCAGCCAACCTGCTCGGCCTTGAGCTGCAGGACCTGGACGAGAAGAAGTCCCAGATCGCTCACGGCGAGACCGTCCGCGAGACCGCTACCATGATCTCCTTCATGGCCGACGTCATCGGCATCCGCGATGACATGTACATCGGCAAGGGCGACGCCTACATGGCCGAGGTCTCCGAGTCTGTCCAGCAGGCCTACGAGGACGGCGTTCTGGATCACCGTCCCACGCTCATCTCCTTGCAGTCCGACTCCGATCACCCCACGCAGTCCTCTGCCGACATGCTCTACCTCATCAACGAGTTTGGCGGCCTCGAGAACCTCAAGGGCAAGAAGGTTGCCGTCACCTGGGCCTATTCGCCCTCTTACGGCAAGCCGCTGTCCTGCCCGCAGTCGCTGATCAGCCTGCTGCCCCGCTTTGGCATGGACGTCACCCTGGCTCACCCCGAGGGCTACGACCTCATGCCCGAGGTCGTCGAGCGCGCCAAGGGCTATGCCGCCGAGTCCGGCACCACCTTTAAGCAGGTCAACACCATGGCCGAGGCCTTCGAAGGCGCCGACATCGTGATCCCCAAGAGCTGGGCTCCGTTTGCCGCCATGGAGAAGCGCACCAACCTGTACGCCGAGGGCGACGACGCCGGCATCGCTGCGCTCGAGAAGGAGCTGCTCGCTCAGAACGCCACCCATCAGGATTGGTGCTCCACGACCGAGCTCATGGAGAAGACCGCCAACGGCCAGGACACTATCTTTATGCATCCGCTGCCCGCCGACATCTCTGGTGTCTCTTGCGAGCACGGCGAGGTCAACGCCGACGTCTTCGACATGCACCGCGTGGGCATGTACAAGGAGGCCAGCTACAAGCCGTACGCCATCGCAGCCATGATGTTCCTGCAGAAGGTTGCCGATCCCGCCGCTACCCTCAAGGCCCTCGACGAGCGCAACACCGCCCGTTGGTTCCAGGCCTAAAGCTGGGTTGAGGTAAGCCATGTAAAGGGGGCGCTCTGCCAACCGGCGGGGTGCCCCTTTTTGCATCGTGGGCGTGCGGGATAAGCGCTTTCGATGTAGATGCCCCGCGACGCGAGTTATGGGTACGATGGTTTCAGGGGAGGTATCGCCATGAAACTTGGTTGCGTCATTATGGCTTCGGGCGAGGGCAAGCGATTTGGCTCTAACAAGATGCTCGCCGATATCTATGGCGAGCCGCTGATTGCCCGGACCATTGATTCGGTTCCCCGGGGCTTTGACGTTGTGGTTTCGACGCGTTGGCCCGAGGTCGCTCAGATTTGTGATGACAAGCATTGCCCGTGCGTGCTGCACGATGGCGAGCTGCGCAGCGAAAGCGTCCGTGCGGGCCTTTCGTGGGGAGTCGAACGCAACTGGAAAGGTTGCCTCTTTTTGCCGGGCGACCAGCCGCTCGTGAGTTCGGATTCTTTTGAGGCTATGGTTCGTGCATTTGACGAGCGTGGCCGCAAGCATCCGGTGCGTCTTGCGTGCAACGGTGAGCCTTCGAGCCCGGTGCTCTTTCCGGCGGAACTGTTCGATGCACTTATGTGTCTTGAGGGTAAGGACGGCGGCGGTTCGATCCTCAAGGACCGTACCGACGTGGTGCTGGTCGAGGCGCGTGCCTACGAGCTGTGGGACATCGATACCGTCAAGGGACAGCGACGCATAACGGAGCATATCGCCGCCTGCTCGTATTTTGATCGCGTGGCCAACTGCATCAATCAATAAGGAGCAATTATGATCATCATCAAAAACGGCGCACTCGTGACGCCCCAGGGGCTTCGCCGCGCCGATCTTGCCATGGAGGGCGACAAGATTGTGCGGATTGCCGCGGCAATCGAGCCGGGCGAGGGCGATACCGTCGAGGACGCCACCGACTGTTGGGTGTTTCCCGGCTTTATCGATGGCCACACGCACATGCAGTGCTGGACCGGCATGGATTGGACAGCCGATAGCTTTGAGACCGGCACGCGCGCGGCTGCCTGCGGCGGCACGACGACCATTGTGGACTACGCGACGGCTGATCGCGGCGTGACCATGCCCGATGCCTTGGTCGAGTGGCATCATCGCGCCGACGGCACCTGCACCGCCAACTATGCCTTCCATATGGCGCTTGCCGAGTGGAATGAGCGCAACCGCGCCGATCTTTCGGCCATGCGCGAGGCGGGCGTGTCGTCGTTTAAGACCTACTTTGCCTACGACCATCTGCGCTTGGACGATGCCGAGACGCTCGAGGTGCTGGAGGAGCTCAAGCGCGTGGGCGGTATCCTGTGCGTGCATTGCGAGAACGGCACGTTGGTGAATGAACTGCAGAAGCGCGTGTTTGAGCAGGGTATCCACGGGCCCGAGGGCCATGCGCTCAGCCGTCCGGACGTGTGCGAGGCCGAGGCAGTGAGCCGGCTGCTGTATCTGGCGCACTTGGCCGGGGATGCTCCGGTCAACGTGGTGCACCTTTCGACCAAGCTGGGGCTCGAGGCCATTCGCGCTGCCAAAGCGCGCGGGCAGAAGAACATCTATGTCGAGACATGCCCTCAGTATCTGATGCTCGACGACACGTGCTACTTGGAGCAGGGCGAGGACGGCTTTGCGGGCGCCAAGTACGTGATGAGTCCGCCGCTGCGCCATGCCGGCGACCGTGCGGCACTGCGCGAGGCGCTTGTGGCCGGCGAGATCGATACGATTGCGACCGACCACTGTAGCTTTAACCTGCACGGGCAAAAGGACCGCGGGCGCGACGACTTCCGCGCGATTCCCAACGGCGGACCCGGCGTGGAGCATCGTCCCGTCGCGATCGCTACGAGCTTTGAGGGACAGCTGGGCCCCGAGGATCTGTGCCGCTTGATGAGCGAGAACCCGGCGCGCGTTTTTGGCATGTATCCGCGCAAGGGCTGTCTTGCCGAGGGCGCCGATGCCGACGTGTGCGTGTGGGATCCGTGCGCGCGTTGGACGATCAGCGCCGCGACGCAGCATCAGGCCGTGGACTACACGCCGCTCGAGGGCTTTGAGGCACATGGCCGCGCCAAGGCCGTCTACGTCAACGGCGTGCTGGTGGCACGCGACGGCGAGCCCACCGGAGCCCAACCCGGCCGCTACGTCCCCCGCTAACAGGAAGGCCGCCAAATTAGCTATCCCTGGAGGCTGGTGGCGATGAGGGGGCGGCCGAGGGCTGCCTCGAAGCGATCTGCCATCGTTGGATCGGCAAGCGTGTCGACTTGGTTGAGCATGATGTGGGCATTGTTGAGGTTCAGCATCTGCAGCTCGGCATTGAGCACCTGGGCGACGCGCTCTGGGGTGGCAGCGTCGGTGGGCTCGCAGCCGCAGCGCTCGCAGAAGACCTCGGGGCGGTGGACAACCTCGGCGACGGGCTTGCCCAGCCCCGAGGCGCCGACGACCCAGACGACGTTTGCCGTGCCGGCGGGAACGACCGGCTCCCAGGCGGCGTGGGCCTTGAGCGGGAGCCGCTTGCTGCCGTCCGCCTCGGCCAGGACGTAGTCAAAGCACTGTGCCAGCTCGCCGAGCGGCTCGGCGGGGGCGGAGAGCTTGCCCGTCTGGGGGTTCAAGACGCCTGCCTGGCAGATGCTTCCGCGCGCAAGGCCCGCGCAGGCCTCGCAAGTGCAACCGGGGACATGTGCGGCGTCCGGCTTCCAAGGCGCGGCGTCCAGGCGACGGCTCGACCCGTCCCATGGCACGCCTGCGACGGGAAACATGTGCGTGGTGGTGCAGAGGAGCACGCGCCCGCCGCCGCGTATGAGCTCGAGACCCAGCATCTTCAGCAACGTCGACTTGCCGCCGCTGCCGATAATCGCGGTAATGCCTGGCTCGATCTTGAGCGCGGAGGCAAGGTTTCCACTCGTCGTTTCCATCTGTTCACCGCCGTATAATACTGTGATAATAAATAATCATCAGAGTAGCGGTCGAACCGCTTTTGCTCTGCTCAAACCGTAGCACAGGGAGGTGCCCCGGGAATGCTCGTTTATGTTCGCGGCGCTGGCGATATCGCCACGGGCGTCGCCGCTCGTTTGGTTCGCGCCGGCGTGTCGGTCGTTATGGCCGATATCGCGGTTCCCACGTGCATCCGCCGCACAATCAGTTTTTGCGAGGCCATTCGCCTGGGCGAGGTCGAGGTCGAAGGCATTCGCGCTCGCTTGGCACGGACGCCGGCTGAGGCGCTCGAGATTACCCAAGCGGGGGATGTTGCCGTCGTGGTGGACCCTCAGGCCAAGATGCTTGATGAGCTTAAACCCGCGGCTGTGGTCGACGCGATTTTGGCCAAGCGCAACCTGAGCACCACGCGCGACATGGCGCCTGCCGTCATCGCCGTGGGGCCGGGCTTTACCGCGCCGGTTGACTGTGACGCCGTGGTCGAGACCATGCGCGGGCATTTTCTCGGCCGTGTCATTACCCAAGGTTCGCCGCAGCCCAACACGGGTGTGCCGGGCTTTATCGCTGGCTATGGCAAGGAGCGCGTTATCCACAGCCCCGCCGACGGCGTGTTTCGGTCCGACCGCGCAATCGGCGACATCGTGAGCGCCGGCGACGTGATTGGCTACGCGGGCGATACGCCCATGTGTACGCAGATCGATGGCTGTCTGCGCGGGCTTTTGGCGAACGGCGTGCAGGTGACTGAGGGCTTTAAATGCGCCGATGTCGATCCGCGCGGCGATGCCAGCTATATCAACTACATTTCGGACAAAGCGACGTCGGTCGGCGGTGGCGTGCTCGAGGCACTCGCTATGCTCACCGATGTCTTTAGAGGATAGAAGGCGGCAATGGAAAAGCTCGATGTTGTGAATGCGGCGCTTGCCACCCTGCGTGCTGGTAAGACGTGCGAGCTGGTGGTCGTGGCCGGCACGGCAGGGTCGTCGCCGCGCGGCGTGGGCGCCTGGATGGCCGTCTTTGCCGATGGCAGCCAAGCGGGCACCATCGGCGGCGGCAAGATTGAGCTCTTTGCGCTGGATGAGGCGCGCGAGCTCCTGAGCGCGGGACAGTCGCGTCTGGTCCGCTACACCATGGGCGGCGAGAACTCCGATACCGGCATGATCTGCGGCGGTGCCATCTGCCTGTGCTACCTGCATTTGGATGCGACTCGGGCACCGTTGTTCCAGGAAATCGCCGACGTCTTGGCCTATCGGCGCATCGGCGACTTCGTCATCGACTTTGAGCCGTTTATCGCGAGCGCGCTCGAGGGCGATGTGGCCAAGTACCATGGCGAGGAATCGCGCCGCACCATTGCGGGCTGCCCCGGGCTTTCGCTGGTGGAGGAGGGGAGTAAGGTCACCTACACCAACGCGGCCTCCGAGATTCCCCCGGCGCACATCGAGACACTCTGCCCCGAGGGCCTGGCCTATATCTTTGGCTGCGGCCACGTGGGTGCTGCGACGGCGCGGGTGCTCACGGCGGCGGGCTTTGCCGTCGTGGCTTGCGACGACCGCCCCGGCACGCTGACCCCCGAATGGGTGCCAGGTGTCTACGACCGTCGTCTGGTCGACTACAAGAACCTGAGCAAGCAGTGCCCCATCGGCCCGCGCGACCTGGTGGTCGTCGCCACGGCGGGTCACAAGTCCGATATCGACGTGGTGATTCAGGCCATGCGCGCCAAACCCGCCTATCTGGGCTGCTTGGGTTCGCGCCGTAAGACGGCCTTTGTGCGCGCCCGCCTGGAGCAGGAGGGCTTTACGCAGGAGCAGATCGACGAGCTGCACCTGCCGATCGGCGTTTCCATCGAGGCCGAGGACCCCGAGGAGATCGCTATCTCCATCGCCGCCGAGATGATCCACCTGCGCCGCACCAAGCTCGTCCCCCGCAAGCGCTAGTCGCATCCCCATCAATAAGTTGCGGTGGAATACGGACTGTTTAAGCCTGTTAGGCCGCCAAACGGTCCCTATTTCACCGCAACTGCCATTTTCCTCCGTCCCCTAGGGATCAATATGTGCGGGGGAGTTGTGGAGTTGTGCAGGCAGACGAGGTTTTTCTGGAAATACGCTCCCGATGCGCGTATAGTACCGATTGTTTTGTCGGCTCCTGCTGCGTCGAGTCCAAACCGCGAAATGCCATGAGCGGCGCGGATGCAGCCAGGAGGCACGAGGACAACCCATCGTGGCCACGCCCCGTGCTTAAAACCCCAAGAAGGAGTGAACAATGGCAGAAGAGAAGTATGTGCCGCGTCTGAAGACCAAGTACAACAACGAGGTCAAGCAGCAGCTTCAGGACAAGTTCCAGTACGAGAACGTCATGATGATCCCCAAGTTTGAGAAGATCGTCGTGAACATGGGTGTCGGCGAGGCCGCTACCGATTCCAAGGCCATCGACGGTGCCGTGCGCGACCTGCGCGCCATCACCGGCCAGCAGCCGATGATCACCCGTGCCCGCAAGTCCATCGCTACCTTCCGCCTGCGCGCTGGTATGCCGATCGGCTGCAAGGTTACCCTGCGTGGCGACCGTATGTGGGAGTTCTTCGATCGTCTGACCTCCGTCGCGATTCCCCGTATCCGCGACTTCCGCGGCATCTCCGCCAAGAGCTTCGACGGCCGTGGTAACTTCTCCATGGGCGTCACCGAGCAGCTCATCTTCCCCGAGATCGACTTCGACTCTGTCGATCACCAGCGTGGTATGGACATCACTTTCGTGACCACCGCCAATACCGATGAGGAGGCCAAGGCCCTTCTGGACGCCTTCGGTTTCCCGTTCAAGAAATAGGTTCACCTGCCCTATGAGCGCCGTTCCCAGAAGGGGGCGGCGCTTGGGGCGAACAATACTCTATGTGAGGAGGATATAAGTGGCTAAGACATCGATGATCGTCAAGTGCAATCGCAAGCAGAAGTTCTCTACTCGTGAGTACACGCGCTGCCAGCGCTGCGGCCGTCCGCACTCTGTGTACCGCAAGTTCGGCCTGTGCCGTGTCTGCTTCCGCGAGCTTGCACTCAAGGGCGAGCTTCCCGGCGTTAAGAAGGCCAGCTGGTAAGTCACTACCAGCGTTTCAAGCATCCGTTTGGAACAGGGAAAACGCGCTAGTTAGGCTTTGCCGTTAAGGGCGGCGAAGAACCAAGAGCACGTGTTCATCAAGAACGAAGGAGAATCTGTATGAACCTTACAGACCCGATCGCAGATATGCTTACGCGCATCCGTAACGCTAACTCTGTGAACAAGGCCACGGTCTCCATGCCGAGCAGCAAGAAGCTCGTCGAGATCGCTCGTGTTCTGCACGAGGAGGGCTACATCGAGGGCTACGATGTCGAGGACACCGTTCCCCAGAAGACTCTGCACATCACGCTTAAGTATGGTCCCAAGAAGGCTAAGGTCATCAACGGCATCCGCCGCATTTCCAAGCCGGGCCTGCGTAAGTACACCGGCGTTGCCGACATGCCCCGCGTCCGCGGTGGCCTTGGTACCGCCATTATT
Source organism: uncultured Collinsella sp. (assembly GCA_938011935.1). GTDB lineage: Bacteria > Actinomycetota > Coriobacteriia > Coriobacteriales > Coriobacteriaceae > Collinsella. The sequence goes on along the minus strand of CALLSU010000069.1, from coordinate 56,344 downwards.
TCCACCAGCCATGGCGTCATGACCGACCGCGATGCTCGCAAGCACAACGTCGGCGGCGAGATCATCGCTTACGTCTGGTAATTCGCTCGGTAGGTAGAAGGAAAGGAGATCACCGTGTCTCGTATCGGTAATAAGCCTGTCCAGATTCCCGCCGGAGTCGAAGTGGCAGTCAACGGCAACAACATTGTCGTCAAGGGCCCCAAGGGCCAGCTCGAGCTCGATATCTATGAGAAGCTCGCTATCAACGTCGAGGACAACGTCCTCACCGTTTCCCGTCCCGACGACGAGCGTGAGACCCGTGCCCGCCACGGCCTCACCCGCGCCCTCATCCACAACATGGTTGTTGGCGTTTCCGAGGGCTTCGAGAAGAAGCTCGAGCTCGCCGGCGTCGGTTACCGCGTGCAGCAGAAGGGTAAGAACCTCGAGTTCTCCCTGGGTTTCTCGCACCCCGTGATCGTCGAGGCTCCCGAGGGCATCACTTTCGAGGTTCCCGATAACACCCACGTGAACGTCAAGGGTATCAACAAGCAGCAGGTCGGTCAGATCGCCGCTGAGATCCGCGGTCATCGTCCTCCCGAGCCTTACAAGGGCAAGGGTATCCACTACGTTGGCGAGCACATCCGCCGCAAGCTGGGTAAGGCCGCCAAGTAGTCGTAACCGACTCACTCGCATAAGACCAGCACCCCGTCAGGTGCTGGCAAGATCAACCTTTTTAGGAGTTTACGTATGAACAAGCATAAGGCGAAGCTGGAAGGCCTCAAGCGTCGTCAGCGTCGTGTTCGCGGCAAGGTCTCGGGTACTTCCGAGCGTCCGCGTCTTCGCGTGACCCGTACTAACGCCAACATCTATGCCCAGATCATCGACGACAGCAAGGGCTCCAGCCTGACGCTCGTCTCTGCCTCGACCCTTGAGGCCGAGTTCAAGGGCACCCACACCTCGAACAAGGAGGCTGCGGAGAAGGTCGGTCAGCTCGTTGGCAAGCGTGCCATCGAGGCCGGCATCACCAAGGTCGCCTTCGATCGCGGTGGCCGTATCTACCATGGCCGCGTCAAGGCCCTCGCCGACGGTGCTCGTGCCGCCGGTCTCGAGTTCTAGGAGGTATGTAGCACATGGCTCGTAATCAGAAGCAGCAGCGCGAGGCCTCCGAGTTCGAGGAGCGCGTCGTTTACATCAACCGCGTGTCGAAGACCGTCAAGGGTGGTCGTCGCATGAGCCTCGTCGCTCTCGTCGTCGTTGGCGACGGCAAGGGCAACGTCGGCGTTGGCATGGGCAAGTCCGCTGAGGTGCCCCTGGCCATCTCCAAGGCGTCTCTCGATGCCAAGAAGAACATGTTCCACGTGCCGGTGACCGAGCAGGGCACCATTCCGCACGAGGTTCTCGGCCACTTTGGTGCCGGCCGCATCATCATCAAGCCCGCTGTCGAGGGTACCGGCGTTATCGCCGGCGGCGCTGTGCGTCCCCTCTTCGAGCTTGCTGGCATCAAGAACGTCCTGTCCAAGTCCCTCGGTACCGACAACGGCCTCAACATCATCAAGGCTGCCGTCGAGGGCCTCAAGGAGCTCTCCAGCCCTGAGGACGTCGCGGCTCGCCGTGGCCTGACGGTCTCCGAGATGTTCGTCGGTAAGGAGAACTAAGCATGGCTGACACCATCAAGATCAAGCAGGTCCGCAGCACCAACGGTTGCAAGCAGGACCAGGTCCGTACTGTCCGTGCCCTCGGTCTCCACAGGATCCGCGAGGTTCGCGAGATTGCTGACAACGAGTCCGTCCGCGGCATGATCTTCAAGGTCAAGCACCTTGTCGAGATTGTAGAGGAGTAGCAAATGCAGCTTCACGATCTTACTCCCGCGCCCGGTTCCACCAAGAACCGCAAGCGTGTCGGCCGTGGCAATTCTTCGGGTCACGGCACCACTTCTGGCCGCGGCCAGAAGGGCCAGGGCTCTCGCTCTGGCGGCACCAAGGGTGCCGGCTTCGAGGGTGGCCAGACTCCGCTGGCTATGCGCCTGCCCAAGCTTCCGGGCTTCCGCAACCCCCGTCGTATCGAGTACACCGCTGTTAACGTTGAGCGTCTCGAGCGTAAGTTCGAGGACGGCGCTGTGATCGACGGTGCCGCTCTTAAGGCCGCTCGCATCACCAAGAGCGAGTTCGAGCCCGTCAAGGTGCTCGGCAATGGTGAGCTCACCAAGAAGTTCACGGTCAAGGTCGACAAGGTCAGCGCTTCTGCGCAGGCCAAGATCGAGGCCGCCGGCGGAAAGGTCGAGCTGCCGTGCTAAATGGTCTTAAGAATGCTTTCCGCATCAAAGAATTGCGCGAAAAGATTCTTTTTACCATAGCTATGCTCGTCGTGTACCGCATTGGTGCGCACGTTCCTGTGCCCGGCATTCCCTTCCAGGGGATGCTGGGCCTTTTCTCGACCGATAACAATTCGGTCGCCGCAGGTGCTATGGCCCTCCTGAATCTTTTCTCTGGCGGCGCGTTGAGCTATGTGTCGGTGTTTTCGCTGGGCATCATGCCTTACATCACCAGCTCGATCATCCTCCAGATGCTCCAGGCCGTCGTGCCTTCCCTGCATGAGCTTGCCCGCGAGGGCGAGGTCGGTCAGACCAAGATTACGCAGTATTCGCGTTACCTCACCCTGGCTCTGGCAATCCTCAACTCCGTGGGTTACCTCTTCCTCTTTAAGAGCTTCGGCATCAGCTTCAATGGCGCCGGCGCTCCCGAGATCATCTTCGACCTCATGATCGTCGGTACGCTCACCGCAGGCGCTATGCTGATCATGTGGATTGGTGAGCTCATCACCCAGCGCGGTATCGGCAATGGCATGTCGCTGATCATCTTTGCGAACATCATGGCCGGCCTTCCGCAGGCTATCTTCTCCAGCACCGAGGGTAATGCCGGTGGCATCATCACCATGGTGATCATCTGCGCCATCATCCTGCTGGTTATCCCGCTGATTGTTTTCCTTGAGCGCGGCCAGCGCCGCATCCCGGTCTCCTATGCCAAGCGTGTCGTGGGCCGTCGCATGATGGGTGGCCAGACCACCTACCTGCCCATCAAGGTCAACACCGCGGGCGTCGTGCCGATCATCTTCGCTTCGGCGCTGCTGTACTTCCCGGCTCAGATTGCCGTGTTCTTCCCCGGCATCGGCTGGATTCAGGCAGTTGCCTCTGCGCTTTCGACCGGTTGGCTCAACTGGGTGCTTAACGTTGTCCTTATCGTGTTCTTCGCGTACTTCTACACCTCCATGGTGTTCAACCCCGATGACACGGCCGACAACCTTAAGAAGCAGGGTGGCTTTATTCCGGGCGTCCGTCCGGGTAGGGCTACCGCGGCCTACATCAAGAACGCGCTCAACAAGATCACGCTTCCCAGCGCTGTCTTTTTGGCGCTCATCGCCATCGTGCCTTCGATCATCTTCTCCTTCACGGGTAACCATCTGATCCAGGCATTTGGCGGCACGTCCATCCTCATCATGGTCGGCGTCGTGCTCGACACGGTCGATAAGCTCGAAGGCCAGATCAAGATGTATGATTACGATGGATTCTTTAAATAGGCTAGAGGAGGATTGCTCATGAACCTCGTATTGCTCGGAGCTCCGGGTGCCGGTAAGGGCACTGTCGCACAGGAGCTCGTCGCCGAGTTTGGCGTCGCTCACATTTCCACGGGCGACCTGCTGCGTGCCGCCGTCAAGGGTGGCACCGAGCTTGGTATTCAGGCTAAGAAGTACATGGACGCTGGCGAGCTCGTTCCCGACCAGCTCGTGATCGACCTTGTCAAGGAGCGCCTTGCCGCCGATGACGCCCAGCAGGGCTTCATCCTCGACGGCTTCCCGCGCAACACCGCCCAGGCCGTGACGCTCGATTCCGAGCTCTCCGCCATGGGTCGCGAGATCGACTGCGCCCTTCTGGTCGATGTGGCCCCCGAGGTCATCATCGATCGTCTGTCTTCGCGTCGCACCTGCCGCGCGTGCGGTTACACCGGCACCGCTGCCGATGCCACCTGCCCCAAGTGCGGCGGCGAGATGTATCAGCGCGACGACGACAAGCCCGAGACCATCAAGAACCGTCTCGACGTCTACGAGAAGTCCACGAGCCCGCTCGTCGACTACTATCGTGGCCAGGGTCTGCTCAAGTCGGTCAACGGTGACCAGGCTCGCGAGACCGTGTACGGGGATGTCAAAGAGGCTCTCGGTCTATGATCAAGATTAAGTCTGCAACGCAAATTGAGCAGATGAAGAAGGCAGGAGCGCTATCTAAGATGGCGCTCCGCCACGTTGGAGCCATGGTTCGCCCCGGCGTGTCAACCTTCGAACTCGATCAGCTTGCCGAGCAGATTATCCGCATGCATGGCGGCACCCCGGCCTTTAAGGGCTACGGTGGGTTCCCCGGAACCATTTGCGCATCGATCAACGATGCCGTGGTCCACGGTATTCCCAATCCCGACATGATCCTGCGCGATGGCGATATCATCTCCATCGACATGGGAGCCATTGTCGACGGTTGGGTCGGCGATAATGCCTGGACGTTTTTTGTCGGCACGCCCACGCCCGAGGCCAAAGCCTTGTGCGAGGTTACGCGCGATTGCCTAAAGGCTGCCATCGAGCAGGCTGTTCCCGGTAACCATATCGGGGACGTCGGGTATGCTGTTCAGTCCCTCGCCGAGTCTCACGGTTACGGCGTGCTTCGCGATTACGTGGGGCATGGTATCGGCCGCGTGATGCACGAGGACCCCAACGTACCAAATTATGGAAAGAAGGGGAGAGGCGTTCGCCTTCAGGCTGGTATGGTCATCGCCATCGAGCCGATGGTTACGATGGGTTCCAATCATGTGAGCACAGGCTCCGATGGTTGGATCGTTACGACCAACGACCACCTGCCCGCCGCGCACTACGAGAACACCGTCGCCATTACCAATGACGGTCCGGTGATTCTTACCACCGATGCCCAAGGTGCTTGGTGCTCATTGCAAGGCGGAGAAATGTAGGGCTTGCGTCAAATGCGCGCCTTAACATTTCAAATGTAACAAGTTCCACTTAGATGTGGAGCCATTACGAAGATATTACGATACGTGCATGCGTATTGTAGAATACTCAATCGCTGTCGTTTTCTAGAGAAAGATGATTGCTTGTGAAGAAGGAAGACGCAATTGAGCTCGAGGGTACGGTAAAGGAGCCGCTGCCCAACGCCATGTTTAAGGTTGAGCTCGAGAACGGTCATTCGGTTCTGTGCAACATTTCTGGCAAGATCCGAATGAATTACATCCGCATTCTCCCCGGTGACAGGGTTGTCGTGGAGCTTTCCCCGTACGACCTGACCCGCGGCCGCATCACCTATCGCTATAAATAGCGGCACGCATATACGCTCTTTTCCGACTGCAGGCTTAGCTCAACCTACGGTCGGTTTGCGTGTGAAGACCAGCCATAGTTTTAAACGCCTGCGGCTGGGCGAGTAGATAGTAGGGAAGTAGTTTGAGCGCTACCGAAAGGAAGAACGATGAAGGTACGTCCTTCGGTCAAGAAGATGTGCGATAAGTGCAAAATCATTAGGCGCCATGGCAAGGTCCTCGTCATTTGCGAGAACCCCCGTCATAAGCAGCGTCAGGGTTAAGAGAGGAGACTACGTTGGCCCGTATTAATGGTGTCGACCTCCCGCGTGAGAAGCGCGTTGAGATCGGTCTGACCTACATTTACGGCATCGGCCGCACCACTGCGACGAAGATTTGCGTCGAGTGCAACGTTAACGTGGATACGCGCGTTAAGGACCTCACCGAGGATGAGGTTAACGCCATCCGCGATTATATCGATAAGAATCAGATCATGGTTGAGGGCGACCTCCGCCGTGAGCGCAACCAGAACGTCAAGCGCCTTATGGACATCGGCTGCAACCGCGGCCTTCGTCACCGCAAGGGCCTCCCGGTCCGCGGCCAGCGCACCCACACTAACGCTCGTACCCGCAAGGGCCCGAAGCGTCAGATCGGTGCTAAGAAGAAGAAATAAGGAGCGCTAGATAGATGGCTACTGCTAAGAAGAACGTTCGCGCTGCCCGTCTGAAGCGCGCGGACCGTAAGAACATTTCCGTGGGCCAGGCTCACATTCGTTCTACGTTCAATAACACGATCGTTTCGATCACCGATCCCCAGGGCAACGTCATTTCCTGGAAGTCGGCTGGCCAGGTGGGCTTCAAGGGCTCCCGTAAGTCCACGCCGTTCGCTGCCCAGATGGCTGCCGAGGCTGCTGCCAAGCAGGCCATGGAGCACGGTATGAAGAAGGTTTCCGTCTTCGTCAAGGGCCCCGGCTCCGGTCGTGAGACCGCCATCCGCTCCCTCCAGGCTGCTGGCCTCGAGGTCTCGAGCATCCAGGACAAGACGCCCATTCCGCACAACGGCTGCCGCCCCAAGAAGCGTCGCCGCGTGTAACTGAAAGGATCGTATCAATATGGCAATCGACAGGACTCCTGTTCTTAAGCGCTGCCGTCAGCTCGGGATCGATCCCGCTGAGCTCGGTTACAGCAGCAAGAAGGAATCTATCCGTCAGCCCAAGCGCCGTCGCAAGGAATCTGAGTACGGCATGCAGCTGCGCGAGAAGCAGAAGGTCAAGTTCATCTATGGCGTTCTGGAGAAGCAGTTCCACGGCTACTTCAACAAGGCCCGCAAGATGAACGGCGTCACCGGTGAGAACCTCATGATCATCCTTGAGTCTCGCCTCGACAACGTCGTCTTCCGTCTTGGCTTCGCCCGCACCCGCAAAGAGGCTCGTCAGTCCGTCCGTCACGGTCACTTCACCGTGAACGGCAAGCGCGTGGACATCCCGTCCTACCGCGTCAAGGCCGGCGACGTCGTCGCTGTCGGCGAGAAGTTCCGTGACCTCCTCCCCATCAAGGAGGCCCTGATTTCCTCCGAGCGCTTTGAGGTCCCTGGCTGGCTCGAGGTCGATATCGAGAAGCTGTCTGGTAACGTGCTCGCTCTGCCGACGCGTGAGCAGATCAGCGGTGATATCAACGAGCAGCTCATCGTCGAGCTCTACTCTAAGTAGTCCATCCGGGCTGCTGAGGCTGGAGGTAATACATGTCAGAATTCATTAGGCCTCAGGTTCAGGTCGAAGAGATCAACGAGACGTCTGCTCGTGTCTCCGTCGAGCCGCTCGAGCGTGGTTACGGCGATACGCTGGGTAACTCCCTTCGTCGCGTTCTTCTGTCCTCGCTCGAGGGTGCCGCCGTCGAGGCTATTCAGATCGATGGTGCGCAGCACGAGTTCATGACCATCCCTAACATGGTCGAGGATGTCACCGACATCGTCCTGAATGTCAAGGGTCTTGTCTTCAGGGCTCTCGGCACGACCGACGAGGCGACCGCCACCATCTCGGTTGACGGCCCCTGCGAGGTCACCGGTGCGGACTTCTTTATTCCGTCCGAGTTTGAGCTGGTCAACCCCGAGCAGCACATCGCTACGCTCACCGAGGGTGGCCATCTCACCATGAGCATGCGCATCGGCTATGGCCGCGGCTATGTTTCTGGCGAGGCCAACAAGCGCGACAACGATCCCATCGGTGTGATCCACGTCGACTCGCTGTACTCGCCGGTTTCCCGTTGCGCCAAGCTCGTTGAGGCTTGCCGTGTCGGTCAGCACACCGACTACGACCGCCTTGTCCTCGAGATCGAGACCAACGGCTCCATCGCCCCGCGCGACGCCGTGGTCCAGGCTGCCAATATCATCAACCAACATATGGCCGCCTTTATGAACCTTGCCGAGACCCCCGAGGTCGAGGAGGAGGCTTCGATCTTCGCTCCCGAGGTCACCAACGACAACGCCGAGCTGGACAAGCAGATCGAGGATCTGGACCTTTCCGTCCGTTCCTACAACTGCCTTAAGCGCGCCAGCATTCACTCGGTCCGTCAGCTCGTTGAGTTCTCGGAGAACGATCTGCTCAACATCCGTAACTTCGGTGTTAAGTCGATCGAGGAAGTGAAGGACAAGCTTGAGTCCATGGGCCTGAGCCTGAAGGCTTAATGCTTCGCATATTTGAGGAGAAACTAGACCATGCGTCACAACGTTAAGAAGGGCCTGAAGCTCGGCACCGATGCGAGCCACACCAAGGCCATGAAGAAGAGCCTTGCTAAGGCCCTCTTCGAGAACGACCGCATCAAGACCACCGAGACCCGCGCTAAGGCGCTGCGTTCGGTCGTCGATCCGATCATCACCTGGGCCAAGAAGGGCGACCTGCACTCTCGTCGTCTGGCTATCGCCAAGCTCGGCGATAAGCAGCTCGTTGCCGAGATCTTCGACAAGGCTGCTCAGGGCATGTGGCAGGACCGCAACGGCGGTTACACCCGCATCATGAAGCTCGGTAATCGTAAGGGCGATAACGCTCCCATCGTTATCATGGAGCTCGTCACCGAGCCTTGCACGCCTAAGGCCAAGAAGGCTGCTCCGGCCCCCAAGAAGGCCGCTGCTCCCAAGAAGGTCGAGGCTGTCGAGGAGACTGCTGCCGAGGAGACCGCTGAGTAGACATTCCGTCTGCATAGGCTATATTCGAGGGGTACGTTCGCGTACCCCTCTTTTTTTGTCGCGATACCGTTGCTTGTTTGTTGGGAGCGCCCATGACCGCGCCGTTTGATTTCAATTCGATTTCCGAGCTTGACGCCACACTCGTATTTCGCGTGGCCTATGATGGCTCGTCGTATAGCGGATTTGCCGAGCAGCCGGGACAGACGACGGTTGCGGGTGAGCTACGTCGAGCCATCGAGACGCTGCTTCGCCGCCCGGTCGATCTGACGTGCGCTGGGCGTACCGATGCCGGCGTGCATGCCGTGGCTCAGTACATCAGCGTGCCCGTAACGGACGCTGAGCTCGCTTGTACGCGCCGTAGGTGGCTGCGGGCTATGGATGCCCTGCTGCCCAAAGATATCGCCATTAACGAGGTCTACAAGGCCCGTAAAGGCTTTTCTGCGCGTTTTGACGCGCGTTCCCGTACGTATACATACCGCATTGCCGATCGAGATGCGCGCCCTGTGCTGTCCCGCGGTGCCGTGTGGTGGCATCGCTATCCCTTGGATGTTGAGGCTATGTCTGCTGCCTGCCCCGCACTGCTGGGCGAGCAGGACTTTAAAAGCTTTTGCAAGGTCGCTTCGGCCGTTGGCAAGCCCACGCATCGCTGCGTGATGTGTGCCGAATTTGGCCATGAGGTTGCGTTTGGCGAGGACATCCTGACGTTCACCATCGAGGGCAATGCGTTTCTGCATTCGATGGTCCGTACGATCGTGGGCACGCTTGTCGAGATTGGCATGCATCGCCGTGAACCCGAGTGGATGCGCGAGGTTATCGATGCTTGCGACCGCACCGCTGCGGGCCCCACGGCTCCTGCCTGCGGCCTTACGTTTATGGGTGTGGATTACGATCCCGCCGAGCTTGTCGTGCTCGACTAGGGTAGGGCTCGACGTGTCGTGCGTCGACACCTGTCATCTGTGGGCTGCGCGTGTGCAACATCTGTTCTTGGCGTGCAATGCAACCGGTGTCTCATTGCTTTTATTGCCGGGGTGTACCATGAACCACGGTTTGATTCATTGCTGTCGAGAGGACGGATAATTTGGTTCGACGTGGCTCGCATCCGCGACTTTCGGTGATCCTTGTGGTAGAAGGTTCGCCCAGCTATGCGATGCGTGCGCTCGAGAGTATCCAGAACCAAGACCTCTACGATTTGCAGATTGTCGTTGTCTGTCGCGATACTGCGCCCGGTGTGCGCCATTCGCTTCAAGTTGCTGCCGACAGGGACATCCATATTGATTTGATTGACGTCGAGGACGCGACGCCCGGCGCGTGTCTTCGTGCCGGTTTTGCTGCCTCGCGCGGCTCTCAAATCATCGCCATGAACGCCGATGAGTGGTTTGCTCCGCAATCCCTTTCCAAGATGGTCGATATCGCGTGCGATACTGCGGCAGACATAGTGTTCCCCACGGTGTCGCTCGACCGCTATGATGCACATCGAGAGCGCCATTCGCGTGTCTTGGATGCTGCCTCTATTGTCATTGAAGACAAGTCTTCGATGGTGGCCGGGCTGCCTCAGTTGATTTTAGGCGGCTTGGTTGCTCAAGTCTCTGGCGTGATGTATAGCCGTCCGCTGTTTGAGGCATGCCTTTTGTGCGACAAGGCGTTTCGCACAGTTGGGTTTATGGCATGCGCGCTCTCGCAGGCGCAGCGCGTCTCCGGATGCGGCGACGCTTGTTTCCACGCGGTGGCGCCTAAGCTTACAGATGCCTTTGATCCCACCATGTATGCCAGGGTATCCGATGACACCCGAGCACTCGACGAGCTTGCGGACTCACTCTCGGAAGCAGATAGCGGTGGCCGGCTCAAGCTGGCAAGCCAAAAGTTCTACTTTGCCGGACTGGTCGCCTGCATCGAGAATTTGTGTCTGAGCCCGCATGGGGTGTCGTCAATCGAGCGTTCCGCCCGCATGCGTGATATGCTCGAGGCGCCTCGAACCCGTCAGATGGTCGCCGCGCTCAAGGATAACCATCGGGGGCTCGGTCTGTTGTTTGGGCCGATCGCTAGCGCCAAGCCCGCGCGTTGCGTGATGTGTACGCATCTGGCAGCTTTTCTTAACCGGACGGGCGCAAAAACCGCCTAAACGGCTCATTACGAAACAAACTTGCATAGAATTGTTTCGAAATGCGTTCTTATACACAAAAGCCTTCAAATAGCGTTAAACTATACAATCACTGATTGATTGTCTCCGCCATCTTTTGGAGTGAGGGTTTGTATGGCTAAAAAACGCAATGGGCGCCAGGATGCCATTAGAGATATTGTGCGCAATAAGGACGTCCGCACGCAGCGTGTGCTGGTCGATGAGCTCCGTGCTATGGGCTTTGATTGCACGCAGGCGACTGTCTCTCGCGATATTGCCGATATGGGGCTGCGTAAGCTCCCTGAGGGCATCTATGTTCTGGCAGAGGACCTGCACCTGCAGCGCATGGTTTCCGAGCTCGTAACGGGCGTTCTGCGTACCGATAATCTGGTTATGATCAAGGCTCAGCCTGGCACGGCTTCCGGCATCGCCGCCGCCGTTGATGCGGCAGAGTTGCCCGATGTGCTTGGCTCGCTTGCCGGCAACGATACGATTTTGGTTATTGCCCAGACGGCCGAGGACGGCGAGCGTCTCGAGGCGCTGATCAATAAGCTGAGCAATTCTCGCAAGTAGGCGTGCGGGTCGTGCGCTCGGCACTGCGTGCGCTTACATAGTGGCTTGTAAGGGGTGTCGACGTTGGTCGGTACCCCCTTTTTTTGTTTGCTGGTATAACGACCGCCCAGTCGCTTCAAACTAAAAGGCCCCGAGCAGTTCAATAAGCTGCTCGGGGCCTTGTTGGCTTTAGTCGCGTACTTCTTAGCCGACCGTATCGTCAGGCGTGGGCGAGGGGTCGGGAGTGGGCGTAGGCGTAGGCGTAGGCGTGCCGCCATCGCCGCCGGTCGAACCACCAGTGGAGCCGCCCGTCGAGCCACCGGTCGTACCGGTGCCGCCGGTGGTGTCGCCACCCGTGGTCTCGGTGGTCGTGGTCGTCGTGGTCGTCGTGGTGGTTTCCTCTTCCTCTTCGTCCTTGTCCTTGTCGTCGTTCTCCGACTTCTTGGTGTTGTTGGTGCCGTAGAACTTCCAGACGCTGTTGTTCTTGTAGGTGGGCGCCGTTCCGGTCGCAAACTCCTCGCGCTCGGTACCGGTCAGAACGGTGTTCATAAACCGCTTAAAGACAGGCAGGTTGGTGCTGTCGCCCAGCAGGTCCGTGCCGTACTTTTGGATGGGGATCTCGCCCGCGGAATAGCCGGTCCACAGGGCGCACGCCAGCTGCGGGGTATAGCCGCAGAACCACAGGTTGGTGGTGTTGTCGGTGGTGCCCGTCTTGCCGGCATAGGGCTGGTTGACACTCAGGGCGCCGGCAGCACCCGTACCGCTGCCCTTCATGACGCCGGACAGAACATCGGTGACCGCGGCGGCCTCGCCCTCGGTAAGCACCTGTGAGGGATTGTCGGTGTGCTGGTACAGCACCGAACCGGTACGAGAGTCAATCTCGGTGATGGCGATCGGCTGGCGATAGTAGCCGCCGTTGGCAAACGTCGCGTAGGCGGCGGCCATCTCGAGCGGGGAGATCGAGCCGGTGCCGAGGGTCATGACGGGAACGTCCTCGATGTTGTCCTTGGCGGGGTCGATGCCGAGCTTTTTGACGAGCGAGATGATCTTGCTGTTGCCGACGGCTTCCGCCACCTGGATGTAGCCGGTGTTGGAGGAGTATGCCGTCGCCTGCTTAAGCGTGATGTTGCCATAGCTCTGGTTGGCGTAATTTTGGACCTCAGTCGTGGTGCCCTTGGCCTTGAGCGGCGAGTTGCAGTTGAGGGTGACGTTGGGGTTCATGCCGTTTTGGATGGCAGTTGCCAGCGTAAAGGCCTTAAAGGTGGAGCCGACGGGACGCTTGGCCGTGGCATGGTTTACGTGGTTCTCGTCGGCGTTGTAGTCGTAGCCGCCCACCATGCACTTGATGTAGCCGGTCTTGGGGTCGACGACGACCATGCCCATGTCCAGGCCGTCAAGCGAGAGCGTGTCGAGCTGCTCGCGGACGGCATTCTCTGCCACCTGCTGCATCGTGGGGTCGATGGTGGTCTTGACGGTCAGGCCGCCCTTAAAGAGCACGTCGGTCGAGAACTCCTGCTCCAGCAGCTGCTTGACGTAGGAGACAAAGTAGGGCTGCGAGTAAATGTCGACGCCGCTGCCCGAGATTTCGGTCACGTTGAGGGTGATGGGCTCGGCCTGTGCGGCATCGTGCTCCTCCTGGGTGATGTGGCCCAGGCGCAGCATGTTGTCGAGAACCTTGTTGCGGCGAGACAGTGCCAGATCGGGATTGACCGTGGGGTCGTACTGCGAGGGCGAGTTGGGAAGGCCGATGAGTAGCGCGGCCTCGCTCAGGGTGAGGTCGGCGGCGCTCTTGGATAGGTAGGTCTCGGCTGCGGCCTCGATGCCGTAGGCGCCGTGGCCGTAATAGATGGTGTTGAGGTACATCATGAGGATCTCGTCTTTGGAGTACATGTCCTCCATCTTGATGGCGATGTAGGCCTCGCGCACCTTACGCTCAATGGTCGAGTCGAATTGCTCCTCCTGCAGGATGGTGTTGCGCACAAGCTGCTGGGTGATCGTCGAGGCGCCTTCGTGTCCGCCGCCGAGGGTTGCCACCGCAGCACGCGCGATACCCCACAGGTCGATACCGCCGTGCTCGTAGAAGCGCTCGTCCTCGACGTCAACGGTGCCCTGCAGCACGTAGGGGGAGACCTCGTCCTTGGTGATGGACTTGCGGTTTTGCGTGTAGAAGCTCGCGATCTTGTTGCCGTTGCAGTCGACGATCTCGGTGGGCTCGCTCACCAGATACGCGTTGGCGTCGGTGTAGTCGGGCAGATCGGACAGCCAGCGGTTGACGTTACCGACCATGCCGATGCCAAACGCCACGCCCGCAATCAGCAGAAAGCCCAAAAACGAGAGCAGGATTATGGGCAGGGCGTGCGTCTTTGAACGGCTGTGTCCCTGTCGTTGGCGAGGACCCATATATTGACCTCCAGGTATGTCGTGCCAGACGGTGGATGTGCCGTCGGGGCAGGATGGACATAAGTTATTACACGATAAACCAAACGGGGCGCGCGAGGCCTCGTGTATGCTGGAAGACGGCATTTTTCAGAGTGAATGCATACCTTGGTAAGGAGTTTGTCGATGGCGATTCGGACGATGGGGCCGAGCGGACAATACGAGACTGGATTGGATGCTGCCGGTGCGGCGCTGCCCGAGCTGCTGGCGCCGGCGGGCGGGCTCGACCAGATGCTTGCGGCCATCGCCGCGGGCGCCGATGCCATCTATGCGGGGTTGGGCGGCTTTAACGCCCGTGTGAGCGCCCATGGCTTTACGGATAACGAGTTTGCGCGCGGCTGCGCCGTGGCGCATGCCCATGGCGTGCGTGTGTACGTAACGCTCAACGTGTTCGTGTTTGACGATGAGTTGTCCGACGCGGTGGCGTTGGGAGCTCATGCACTGGAGCTGGGCGCCGATGCTCTGATTGTCGCCGATGCCGGGTTGGCCTGCGCGCTGCGCGCGGCGATTCCCGGGGTCGAGATTCACCTGTCCACGCAGGCGGGCGCTCATAGCGAGGGTGCCGTGCGGCTTGCCGCCGATGAGCTGGGGGTCGAGCACGTGACGACGGCACGCGAGCTGACGGTCGACGAGATTGCGGCGCTCTGTGCCACGGGCGTGCCCATCGAGGTATTCTGCCACGGTGCGATTTGCATCGGCTATTCGGGGGCGTGCGAGTTCTCGGCCCTGCGGCGTGGACGATCGGCGATGCGCGGCGACTGCACACAGCCGTGCCGTCTGGCGTACGACCTAGTGGACGAGGCGGGGCAGAGCGTTGTCGCCGTCGAGGGGGATCGTCTGCTGTGTCCGCATGACTATCTGGGTATTGCGCATCTGCCCGAGCTTGTAGATGCTGGCGTTGCGTCGCTCAAGATCGAGGGACGCATGAAGAACCCCGATTACGTATTCAACGTGGTGCGGGTTTGGCGCCGGGCGCTCGATATGCTGCGCGACGGCGCGTGGGACCCCGGTGCCGTGGAAGAGCTTGAGCGCGAGCTGGGAAGGTCGTTTAACCGTGGGTTTACCGATGCGTACCTGCGAGGGCGTTCGGGTGCCGAGCTGATGAGCTTTGAGCGTGCAATTAACCAGGGCGTGCGCGTGGGGCGCTTGGTCGCTGTGGGCCACGAAGAGGTGACGGTTGAGCTTGATGCCGCCGTGGCGGCGGGCGATACGCTCGAAATCCGATTTTACCCGGGTGCCGACGCGCGTCCCGATGTGCCCAAGCGCTGGCCACAGGTGCCTTGCCCCGTGGATGCCGCTGCGGGAGAGCGCATCGTTGTGCATTGCAAACGTAAGGTGGACGCGGGCTGCGAGGTCTATCTGATTCGCAGCGCCGGTGTGTTGGATCAGACGGCGGCGGTGTTGGAGCGCATGCGGGCCGAGGCGGATGCGATTGCGCCCGTTGCGCGTGCCGTTGAGGTGCTGCCCTTTGAGGACGCTGCGGTGGATGGCGGTGCGTCGACGGAGTTGGCGGGGTCGGCGGGGCCGGCAAAGCGCGAGGATTTTGCTCGTATGGTCTTTGCTTGGGAGCTGATGGATGTGGGTCCGCGCGATGAGCGAGATCTGTCCGATACAACGGTGGTGCTCGACGAAGTGTGCCGCGCGGGCGACGCCGAGCGGACTCGGGCGCTTATGCAGCGTGCCGGGCGCGTCGTCTGCCGCAATCTGGGACAAGTGGCGATGGCCCGCGAGCTGGGCACAACGTTTGACGTGGCGGCGCCGGTGTTCTGTGCCAATCGGGCCACGCTTACCTGGCTGCGCGGACTCGGTGCGGGGCGGGTGTACTTGTCGGCCGAGTTGCTCGGCAATGATGCGGAACGTGTTGCCGAGCTTGCCGCTTGCCCCGGTGTCTTGGGGCCCGTCGATGCCGACCGTCCCGAGCTCATGGTATGCGAGCACTGCTTGCTGACTGCCGAGGGCGCCTGCGCCACGGATGCAACGGGGCAGGTCCGTTGCCGTGACTGCTCGCGCCGTCAGCAGGCGCGCTTTTTGGTCGAACGTGACGGCACGCGTTTGCCGGTCGTTATCGACGCGTGCGGCAGGACGAGGATTTTCCTGTCGTAGGTGCCGCGTCGCGCTGTTTTGGTTATTATTAGTGGGTTTATGAACTTCCAGCACCGCCGTATCCGGTGAGGGTGCTATAGCAAAAGGAGGATACCCAATGCTGTCTGTTGACGAGCAAATGCGTATCATCACCTCGGGTGCAGCGCAGATCGTCCCCGAGGCCGACCTTCGCAAGAAGCTTGAGAAGGGCGAGCCCCTCAACATCAAGCTCGGCGTCGATCCCACCAGCCCCGACCTGCACCTGGGCCATGCCGTGCCCCTGCGCAAGATGCGTCAGTTCCAGGACCTGGGCCACAACGTCACCCTTATCATCGGCAACGGCACTGCGCTGATCGGCGACCCCTCGGGCAAGAACTCCACCCGCCCGCAGCTTTCGCAGGAGCAGATCGAGGCCAACGCCGAGACCTACGTGAGCCAGGCCATGAAGATCCTGGACCCCGAGAAGACCACCATTGTGCACAACGGCGACTGGATCCTTTCGATGGACCTGGCCGGCCTGCTGCAGGTGTGCTCCAAGTTCACCGTCGCTCGCATCCTTGAGCGCGACGACTTTACCAAGCGCTACCAGTCCCAGACGCCGATTGCCCTGCACGAGTTTCTGTACCCCGTGATGCAGGCCTTCGACTCCGTTCAGATCAAGGCCGACGTCGAGATGGGCGGCACCGACCAGCTCTTCAACCTGCTCGCCGGCCGCGAGCTCATGGAGAAGATGGGCATGGAGCCGCAGATTGCGCTCACCATGCCGCTGCTCGAGGGCACCGACGGCGTGCGCAAGATGTCCAAGTCCTATGGCAACTACATCGGCCTGACCGATGCTCCCAAGGATATGTTCGGCAAGACCATGTCCATCCCCGACGAGATGATTGGCAAGTACTATCGTCTGGCCAGTTCGCTCACCCCGGCCGAGGTCGACAAGATCGATGCCGCCCTGGCCGATGGCTCCGCCGACCCCTACGAGCTCAAGCGCGCTCTAGGCCGCGACCTGTGCGACACCTACCACGGTGCTGGCGCCGGCGACGAGGCTCAGGCCGAGTTCGACCGTGTGTTCAAGGAGGGTCAGCTTGCCGACTTCCCCGAGAAGCACGTTGAGCTGACCGTCAACGACGAGGGCCAGATTTACCTCGCTGGCCTGCTCAAGGACCTGGGCCTTTCGGCCAGCGCCGGTCAGGCCCGCCGCGACATCGACGGCGGCGGCGTCAAGATCAACGGCAAGGCTGTGGCTCCCAAGAGCTACAACATCGATCCGAGCGCCCTCAAGCTGGGCGACACCCTCTCCGTGGGCAAGCGCAAGGGCTTTAAGTTGGTCTAACGAGCGAGTTGACCTCACAAGTGCAGTAAGGCCGCAGCCGGGAATCCCGACTGCGGCCTTTTTGGTTACGACGATCCCTTGGGGACGGAGGGATCATTTGGCGGTGCCGTTAAGCGGAAGGGGTGTTAGCGGGACTTTCTTTTGGGCATACAATGGCTATTGGCTTGCTGCGGTGAAGGTCTGTCCGCTCCGCAGCTTTTTTCTACGGTTAAAGGAGTATGTATGTCCGTTGAGGTCATGAGGTCTGTGATCGATGCTGCCGAGGGGCGCGTGCCCGTCGACACGCTGTTTGCCAACGCACAGATCGTCGATGTGTACGGCCAGCGCGTAGCGCCCGGTAGCGTTGCCGTCAAGGATGGCGTGATCGTCGGTGTGCTCTACGACGGTCGCGACGATGCCGCCGGTACGTATGAGGCTGCCGAGGTCATCGATTGCCAGGGCCGCTATCTTGCCCCCGGTTTTATTGACGGACATCTGCACATTGAGTCCTCGAACATCCGTCCCGCCGAGTATGCGCGCATGGCGGCGACGCGCGGCACCACCACTGCCATTGCCGACAGCCACGAGATCGCCAACGTTTCTGGCCTGGACGGCCTGCGCTTTATGGTCGAGGACGGTCGTCGCGCGCCCATCTCCATCAAGTACATGATGCCCTCGTGCGTGCCCGCACTGCCCGACGAGCAGGCCGGTGCCGTCATCACCGCTGCCGATATGCAGGCGTTTTTTGCCGAATATCCGGGTGATGTCTTTGGTCTGGGCGAAATGATGAACCTGCCGGGCGTCTTTATGGCCGATCCCGAGACCTGTGCTCGTATCGACGCTGCCAACCAGACGCCGTCCAAACAGGTTGACGGTCACGCCCCACTCGTTGCCGGCAAGGACCTCAACGCCTATGCCGCGGCTGGCATTATCGCTGATCATGAGTCGACGATTCCCGAGGAGGCACTCGACAAGCTGTCCCGCGGCATGTATGTGATGCTGCGCGAAGGTACGTGCAGCCATGATCTGGCCAACCTGTCGCCGATGCTGCTGGAAAACCCCGCCCGTGCCCGCCGCTGCTGCTTTGCGACCGACGACCGCGCCCCTTCCGATGCGCTTGCGACCGGCATGATCGACAATGCCTGCCGCGTGGCGATTGAGGCCGGTATCGACCCCGTGGTCGCTATCTCTATGGCGTCCCTCTCCACGGCTGAGGCATTTGGCTTGGACCACGGCTGTCGCGACCCGCATGAGCTCCGTGGCGCGATCGCCCCGGGCAAGCGTGCCGACCTGCTGGTGCTCAATGACCTGACGTTTGCCACGGCTCCGCATCGTGTTTATGCCGCCGGTGCTCTGGTGGCGCAGGACGGCACCTTTGTGGGCGAGATCGCACCCGAGATGGCCGAGGTTGCGGCCCTTGCCGATGAACTGCGCGCCTCCGTTAAGCTGCCGAAGCTTTCGCTCGGCGTATTCGACTATGCCTTTAAGCCGGGTGAGGCCGTGATTGACGTGGTGCCGGGTAAGGCCATCACGGGCATGGCTCGCCCCGAGAGCGCCGAGGGCCTGCGCCGCATTATGCTGATCGAGCGTCACGGCCGCGGTGTGTCACTGCAGGTCGAGGGCGCCGACGGCGACGGCCCCGCTGGCCTGGGCCTGGTCGGCAAGCACATCGGTCGCGGCTGGGTGCGCGGCTTTACCATCACCGGTGGCGCCATCGCCTCGACGATCGGCCACGACTCGCACAACGTGTGCGTCGTGGGCGATAACGCTGCCGATATGATGGCGGCTGTTGAAGCCGTGGGCCAGGGTGGTCACGTGCTGGTGCGCAACGGCGAGGTCGTGGCGCGCATTCCGCTGGCGCTTGGTGGTCTGATGAGCGAGGGCACGGCCGAGGATGTCGCCGCGCAGCACGACGACTTTATGGTCAAGGCGCGCGCCATGGGTATTGAGCCGCCGCTCGACCCCATCATGGGCATCATCTTCCTGCCCCTGCCGGTTATCCCGACGCTCCGCATCCGCCCCGAGGGCATGTTCGACGTCACGACCTTCACCTACGCCGACTAGTCATCGGGGACGTTCTTAAACGACTAGCCGTCGGGGTGGCGTGTCGCCTGACGCCGCGACCGTGAGGCCTCTGGCATGTGTGAACTATTTGCCAGGTCCTTGTAACGTTTACGCCCGCGGAGTCTTATTTGGGCTCCCTTTGGGTACGTTGGAATCGGATACACGTTCGATTCCATCAAGCCCGAAGGGAGCTTTTCTATGTTTAAACTGATTGCATCCGATATGGACGGCACGCTGCTTGACGAAAACGGCCAGGTGCCTCCCGAGACCTACGAACTGATTCTGGCGCTACGCGAGCATGGTGTGCATTTTGCTGCATCGTCAGGTCGCCGCTACGATCGCCTGTGCGAGTTCTTTGCGCCTGTTCGCGACAAGATGGACTTTGTCGCAGCTAACGGTGCCCAGGTCTACGCCGACGGCAAAATGGTAGACCGTGAGGTGTATTCCCACCTGGCGATTCGAAGGCTCGCCCAAGCCGTCAGGACGTTTCCCAATCTGCATCTTGCGCTCTTTGACCGAACCAAGTCCTTCCTGCTCGATGACGAGTGCAAGTTCGTGCGCGAGGTCGATAAGGACCTTCCCAATGCCGAGCGTATTTGGGAGCTGCCCGATCCCAGCGTAAATATCATCAAGGCGAGTATCTTTTGCGATGACGGTGTCGTTATGGACAGCGCTTACGTACTACAGCGCGAACTTGGTCGGCTCTTCACTTTTGCGCCTTCGGGCAACGCGTGGATCGATGCCATGCAGCCCGGCGTGTCGAAGGCCTCGGGCATCGCACAGCTCGCGGAGCATTACGGCATTGGACGCGACGAGGTCATGGCGTTTGGCGACTCGATGAACGACTATGAGATCATTCGCTTTGTCGGCACGGGCTGTGCGATGGAAAACGCGCGCCCTGCGCTCAAAGCGGTTGCCGATCGCGTCGTAGGTCGCAACCGCGACCACGCCGTCCAGCAGGAGCTCCGTCGCGTGCTGGAGAGTCTCGCTTAATCCGGCAGATGGGGACATTCCTTATGCGCCGGCAGTTGGGGACAGACTTAAGTGAGTGAAACCACTCATTGGGGACAGACTTAAATGAGTGCTTGCAGCTATTTCGCGAAGAGTGTCCCCAATGACTATTCATTTAAGAACGTCCCCAATGACTAGCCGATGACTAGGCGAGGGCGGCTATGATGGTGCGGGCGACGCCGTCGTGGTCGTTGTCGTATTCGGTGATGGCGTCGGCGGCCTTGCGGTCCTCGGGCTCGGCGTTGATCATGGCCATGCCGTGGCCCGCCGCCTGCAGCATGGGGATATCGTTGATGTTGTCGCCGAACGCCCAGGCGTCGGCGAGAGACTCGCCCAGGTGCTCGCATAGCCACGTGAGGGCCGTTCCCTTGGTGGCGCCCTCGCCCATGACCTCGATATTCATGGCGTACGAACGCGTGACCTCAATGCCTCCGAGCGTGTCGAGCTCAGCCGCGATGGCATCGCGATCGGCCGGGTCGTGCCAGTACATGGCGATGCGTTCGAGCGTTTCGACCTCGTCGATCTTGCTGTCGATATCCATGTCGATCGGTGTTCGTGTGCGCTTGAGCGAAGCCGCGATGTGGGGGTCGCCGCCGCAGAATTCGTCCAGGCGCGTGTAGAGCGAGCGGGGGAGGAAGCACTGCCCGTCCGCGAAGATATCGAAGGTCACATCGTGGCCGGCGGCGATGCGATGGATGCGATGGGCGATGCCGCAATCGAGCGGACGGCTCAATATGCGCGTGGCGCGCGAGACATCGTTGGGCATATCGTCGTCGAGCTGCCAGACGCTGGCGCCATTGGCACAGACGGCATAGTGCACGGCGGGATGGGCGAGGATGGGCTCAAAGATGCCCGACAGCGGACGTCCCGTGCAGGGCACAAATTCAATCCCGCGTTGAGCGAGTTCGTCGAGCATCGCCCAGGTGGAATCGCTCATCTGCTTATCGTTCGTCAACAGCGTTCCGTCCATATCGGAAAAAACAATCATTTGATGCAGCCCTTTCTGCTGGCATAAAAAGCGTGGCCGAGGGCGGTGATGCCCTGGCCACGCTCGAGTTCTATAACGGTCCGCGTCCTAGCGGTCGGCGAGCGGCTTGTACTCCAGCGGCTCGATTACCGGACGGTATGCCGGGCGGATGATGCGATGCGCGCAGAAGAGCTCTTCCATGCGGTGTGCCGACCAGCCGGCCATGCGGGCGACGGCGAATAGCGGCGTAAAGAGCGTCTCGGGCACGTCGAGCATCTTGTAGATAAAGCCTGTGTACAGGTCGATGTTGGCGCAGATGGGCTTGGTCATGCCGTGATCGCGCATCACCTGCGGGGCCAGGCGCTCGATGCGCTCGATGAGCGCGAACTCCTCGCCCAAGTCCTTCTTGGCGGCAAGCGTGCGCGCGTAACGGCGACACACCTCGGCGCGCGGGTCGCTCAGTGTGTAGACGGCGTGGCCCATACCGTAGATGAGGCCCGTGCCGTCGAAGGCCTGCTTGTCGAGGATCTTGCCCAGGTAGGCTGCGACCTCGTCCTCGTCCTCCCAGTTGGAGACATGTGCACGGATGTCCTCGTGCATGGACACGACCTTTGCGTTGGCGCCGCCGTGGCGCGGACCCTTGAGCGAGCCGATAGCTGCGGCGTAGGCGGAATACGGATCGGTGGCCGAGGAGGACAGCACGCGGCAGGCAAACGTGGAGTTGTTGCCGCCGCCGTGCTCGGCATGCAACATGAGCATCACATCGAGCAGCATCGCCTCATCGCGAGTGAACGTCATGCCGCCGCGTAGGACCTGCAGGATGGTCTCGGCAGTGGAGAGGCCGGGTGTGGGGTGCGGTACATGAACCTCGGAGCCGCGGCGCTTGGCGACCGAGGCCATATGCGCGAAGGCGGCGATGCGGGGGAGACGGGCGAGCATGGAGATGGCGACGTCGATTTCGTGCTCGGGTGTAATGGCGTCGGGCTCGGCGTCGAAGGCGTAGAGCAGCAGCACGGCGCGCTGAAGCACATTCATGATGCTCGACGACACCGTGGTCATGGGGAACTCGCGGACGTATTCGTCGCTCAGGTGCCTAAAAGCACCCAGACGTTCGCAAAAACCGTCAAGCTCTTCCTTGGTGGGCAGAGAGCCCGTAATGAGCAGATAGGCGACTTCTTCGTAGCCGTAGCGATTCTCGGCCTGGGCGTTGTTGACCAGATCCTCGATGCAGTAGCCACGAAGCGTGAGTTTGCCCTGATCGGGTACGACCTTACCGTCGACCTTGTTGTAGCCATGCACATCCGAGATGCGAGTGAGGCCCGCGACCACGCCCGAACCGTCGGCATTGCGCAGGCCGCGCTTGACGTTGTGCTCGACAAACAAGCCCTCGTCGTACGGGGCGGTCGGCAGGCCGTGGTAGAGGTTTTCGCTTTCGGGCGAAATCTGACGGCTCGCCTCGTAATCCAGAACCAGGCGGCTCAGGTGATCGTCGAAGCGGTAGTAGATTTTCTTGGCGTCGTAGGCCATGTGCGCTCCTCTCCGGTCCGCTTTGGGGCCGCGCGCTTAGACGATATGACGTCAAGCTGCCCCGAGCGGCTTGTTCGCTACAGGCGGTACATAAAGTTAAAGACGTCCTCGCGCTGAATGGACACGTTGACGCCCGAAAGCTCGCCGGCCTCGGCCAGCGCCTTCTGCAGCTCGGCGAAGTCGAGCTTGGATTCGGCGGTGTCGGCCAGCATGGTCATGGTGAAGATGTCCTCGATAATGGACTGCGTGATGTCGCGGATGTCGACGTTGGCCTCGCCCAGAACACGGGTGACGCCGGCGACAATGCCGGGGCGGTTCTTGCCAAGGACGGTGATGACGATACGGGAGGACGAGATCTCGGCCATGGGAAACCCTTTCGCGTGATTGCGGCGCGCGCGGGGCGCTCCGCTACGGTACAGTGTTCATCATTGTACCTGTCTGGCGCAAAAAAGGCGCGCTCGCTGCGGCGTTACATGCCTGCAACATGAGCGTAAGGGGGAAGGCCGTACGGGGAAGAGCCGTCTGGCGCGTGTCCGGCTCGTGTTGGGTTGATTTCCGATCTCAGCCGAACACATTGAGCGGACAGGCCGTTCCCGCAGTCAGCCGAACGCCTCCGACGGCTGATTCCGAACTGGAAGCGGAGGGCATCCCCGCCCTTCGGTAGGGGATACCGCTCCGCGGCGCATGCCGCGGGCGGCGCCCCTATCGGACCACCGTGACCTCAGTTGGGATGGGCCCAGCACTGCCGCGTACTCGGTGAGCTAGAGCCAACTGTTCGTCTTCACGTCGCGTATGGCGATATTTCGGTCGTCCGGCTCGGTGATGCCGTAGCCGAACGCCTGGAGCGTCTCGATGGACTCCTGGATCCTCTGTTGGAACATGGGACCCGGATCGACCCTCGGCCCGAGGTGCCCGCGCCAAAGGCACGGCGTGGCGCGCAGCATGTTATGGATTTTGGAGATGGGCTCGATGTCGGCGTAGACGTTGAGCGTCGCCATGGCGTCCTTGTGGCCGAGGATCGATTGGAGCGCCTTGATATCGCCGCCTTGGCGGATCCACTGCGTTGCGAACGTGTGGCGAAGGCCGTGGAACGTGATCAGCTCGTCGTTGGTGCCCATGAGGCCGTTGGTCTCCGAGAACGTCTTGAACGCCCTGCGGATATAGCTTGTCGTCGCGAAGGTCGCGCCCGGCTCCGACAGGATGTAGCAGTCCCCGATCTCGACCGCCCCGGTAAGGCCGCGCAAGCGCAGCTTTCCGCAGTCGATCTCGTGGGTCTCCTTCAGGAAGGGGAGTAGGCCGACCGGGTCGATGGGGATACCCCTGGCGTCATGGGTCTTGGTGTCCTTGATGAACGAACCCATTCCCTTCGCGTACGCCACCGAGTGTCTGATCGAGATCAGGCCCGTCTCGAAATCCACATCGCACCACCGAAGGCCGCAGACCTCGCCGATTCGCATCCCCGTGTGCAGGGCGAGTACGACCGCCCTCTAATCCTCGGCGGACCAATCGAGTCCGAACTCCTTTCGGGCATCCTCTTCGCTCATGACTTCGAGAAGGTCTCCGGGTTGGCAACGAAGGGCGAGGCATAGCTGCTCGAGTGTGTTGAAGCGAATGCCGCGAATATGCCCTTTTTTAATACGGGACAGGTTCACGGGCGTGGTTCCAATCCTTTCGGCAAGTTCGTTCGAGGAAATCTTTCGCTCGGCCATGATCTTGTCGAGGCGAACAATTACGGGCATGGCGTTTCCTTACGCAATCTCGTCGGAGTCGAGGTACAGCTCTCGGGCGTACAAGAAGAGCTGGGAAAGCATGAACAGGACGATGCCGAGAACCAGAGAGGTCCAATCGAATGATGAAGCGATCTCTTGGGCGCCGACGGCCCCCTCGCCGCCAAACATCGAAACGGAGGTTTTGAGTGAGCCGGCGTAGAGGCTGGTGGCAGCTTGAACAACGAAGAGAATGCCGAGCACCTTCAAGCATGTCGCAGACCCTTTCTTGAAGGGGTCTCCGCTCTTGATCGTCCACACGAGAACGGCGCTGAGGATGGTCGTAGCGATACCGATGACGGCAGGGACCAATGTCGAGATCGCAAGGGCTGGATACGCGGGGGAGTCTGCAATTACAGGGTTGTCGAGCACTTCGATTGCTGGCTTTAAGGAGAACGCCACTTGTGCGATGGCGGTGGCGCAAAGGGTCGCAGAGGCTATCGCACATGCGATGCGGAAGGAATGAAGCCGGGGAGTGCGATTGTCGGAACTCATAATAACCTCCGAAGAATTTAAAAAACTCAGGTTACTTTTTAACAGTTTATGTTAAATTGACTTTGCAGGCAAGTAATCACAGCATGCTGCAACCGAAACCCCTCTAGATTGGAGAGGATTATGTTCAGTACTGTTAAGTCGTGTAAGCTCTTGGTTTTCCTCGGCCTCGCTCTTTGTCTGTTGCTGCCGGGAGCCCCCGCTTTTGCGGATACCCCGATGCCTCCTTCCCAGGAGAGCAGCCAGTGTGCCCTCGTTGAGCCCCTCGGGTATACGGACGACGTCGTCGATACCTACTGGAGCTACAGCTGTCCTCGCGGCGTAAGCGGGCACAGCATCTCGATGTTCAACATCTCTTACAAGACGATCTCCTACCGAAATGGCTATCGCCGATCCGCGCATCATAGGGAATCCCGCCTCGCTGCAATGTGCTCCTGTGGTGTTCTTGGCACAACTGATAAATGGCAATTTGTCTATAGCACCTACTAGATGCGAGGAAGGGCCGAGCATTTTGTTCGGCCCCTCTGTTCCGACTGGATGAGGTTAAGGTTGGCGATGAATATGCTCAAAATCTCGAAGGCGATCTTTAGGTCGCTTCTCTCCTCCAGGTCGCTCTGTGTTGTCGTTGTTGCGTTGATGGTTCTTTGTGCTCTGCCCGTCTTCAGGAGCGCGGCTGGCATCGACGGACGGGTCGAATACCTCGAGTCGGGAATAACCCGTGTTGAGCAGGAATTGTCAGCATCCTATGCGGATGCGCTTGTGAATGCGGGGGAGGACGGTGTCTATACCTCTTCATCAAGCATGCCCGCGCTTCTGTACCCTCTTGCCGCGGGACGTCTTATCTTGGCACCGCTCTCTCCCCTACTTCCGTTTCTGCAGATATCGGATGGAGAGTACACCTATTATGACGGATCGAAGGAGTACTTGCTATGGGTCGCAACGGCCGTTGCCGTCTCGTTCCTTGCCGCGCGTCTTAACAAACGTGAAAAGCTCATCATCCAGGCACCGATGGGCGAGCTGGGTAGACTTGTTGCATCGAGCGTATGGGCGAGTGTTTTTGCAATGCTTGCCGTCCTCGCCATCAATCTTCCAGGGATAATCGCCGCGCTTGTGAAGAATGGCCCGGGCTCGCCGTTCTATCCGATAGGCTACATTCAATATGCGACTCCGGTTATCAAACCGGCTTGGCTGGTGTTCGCGCAGACGGCCATCTTGCAATTCTTGGTGGCAGCGTTCATCTCGCTTGTCGTTCACCTTGCCGTGAAGATTGCCAATAACCCTACGCTTGGAATCGTGTTCGTATGTGCCCTGATGGGGGTGACGATGGTTCCCGGGTATTACGGAAGATCCATCGCTTTACGTGAGTTCGCCCTGTTGAATCCCCTTACGTATGCGAACACTGAGTTGACCGTCGGCGCCTATAGCCCGTACCCGACAACGCAGATAGTGAATCTGCCTGGACTTTGCTTCGAGCGTGGCGCGATTGCCCTCGTATGCGCAATCGGGATCGAGGTGCTGGCAATTAGCCTGCTTTGCGTTGCTGGAAAGAGCGGCTGCGCGTGCCCGATATCCCCGATTTGTCTTGAGAGAGGTTCCTTCACTGCATCGAGAACGGCAACTCGTTCGAGCGCTTGTGCCTCCGCCGTTGCATACGTAAGAACGATGGGGAAACTGCTCCTGCGTTCTCCTACCCTCGCCGTATGCGCGATTGCAATGTCGACGACGATGCTGGCCCCGGCTCTGGTCGAGATGTTTCCTGACGCTGATAACGTTTCCGCTGTTCGGTATAGGGATGGGGAGCTCCGTTCAATAGATCGGTATCTAGAGCAGAACGCTGCGAATATGGACGTCGAGGGCAAAGCGGCCCTGGAAGACATGCGGGATGCTCTTTCGGGTTTCGTGTACGCGCCTATGCCTGCGGAGGGGTTTCGAAGCCTTGCGACGTACGAGCGCGCTCGAGGTGAGCTGGGCGCGGCAGATGCGACTCTCCTGCAATCGATCGGAATCGAGCCGGAGACTCCTTCTCGTGCGGAGGCGCGCGCCCTTCTGCTTGAGTCGATCGCGAGCTTGCCGGAACCCAAGGTTTACGAGTTAAGTACGAAGATGCCCCCATTAATCCTCCTTTCGTATCTCCAGGCAGCGCTTCCCTCCTTATTTTTGCTGTTGCCCGTGGTTGTCACATCGCTCGCGTGCACCCACCTGCAGTGTCGTTCCCTTCTGGTTCTCCAGATCCCCGCAACAGCGCATGTGCGTTTTCTGACGGCTGTTGCGCTGGCTCTCCTGCTTGGCTTGGTGCTGCTTTTGGTGTCGATGGTTCCCGCTGTCGTTGTGTCCGTGATTAAGAACGGTGCGGGTGGATCGGAGTATCCCGTCGCTCTCATTCGGGCGGGAGCTTCGACAACGTCCATGGTGGGGGAGGCGGTGTTGTGCAGT
The DNA here is from genome assembly GCA_938011935.1 of uncultured Collinsella sp. GTDB lineage: Bacteria > Actinomycetota > Coriobacteriia > Coriobacteriales > Coriobacteriaceae > Collinsella. The sequence continues at coordinate 29,088 of CALLSU010000069.1, read as the reverse complement.
ATTCCGTTGCTGGTCATGGCATACGGCGTGATTTCCGTCGTCGCTGCGTTGACAGCAGCGATTAGCCGCAACCCCGTTGTCACCGGAATGGTTTGCGCGGTTCTCTTGGTGTTGGGTTCGTTGAGCGCTCATGTTGAAAGCGTGGGCATGGGCGTCGCGCTGCTGGCTCCATTCGCCTCGTTTGATCCCGCTTCCCAGGTGGGGACGATTGGGTTCCTTGGGCGAGGGACGAACGCGATGCCTTTTGGAGAGGTCGTCGGCGCATCGGGCGCTCTGCTGGTGGTCTTGGGCGCCGTATCTCCGTTGATGGTGCGCCTGAGTGTTCCAAAGATCGAAAGGGGATGATCTCGATGATTGACCTTCAAACGCTGACGATCTCTTATGGAAAGAAGGTGCTCGTAGATTCGGTGAACGCTGAGTTTGCCCCGGGTACGGTCTACGGTCTCGTCGCTCCGAACGGGCATGGAAAGACGACGTTGCTGCGTGCGATGGCAGGTTTGCCGGGTCCTCGCGTGGACGGGAGCATCGTTCTGGATGAGGTGCAGGGTACGGGTGCGAGAGAGGTCCGTTCTATGATCTTCTATGCACCTGGTGAGGGGACGCTGCTGTATCCCGGATTGCGTGCGGAAGATCACCTCAAGATGGTTTGCGATATGTGGCCGCACGCTCGCGATATCGAAGAGATAGTGGAACAAACGCAGATAGGCGAGTTCGCGAAGATGAGGATCCGCACTCTGAGCCAGGGCATGAAGCAGCAGCTTACCCTGGCGATTGCGTATGCGACGGGCGCGCGGTACCTTCTATTAGATGAGCCCATGAACGCGCTCGACCCCAGCAGGGTGGACTTGCATTCCGAGATTCTCAGGAAGCTGGCCGATTCTGGTACGTGCATCATCATGTCATCCCACATCTTGGATTCGGTCGATAGGCTGTGCGATGAGATTCTGTTTTTGAAGGATGGGAGGCTCATTAGAAGCATTCCGCAAGATGATGCTGCGCCGAAGTCTCCTGGATCCCATTTCGCAAAGCCTGCCGGACGCGCCGAGGGTGCGCTAAGCACGTATCGGCGACTCTACGAAAAGGGCGGGTAGAAATGCAAGTTAAAAATCTATGTGGTCAATATGATGCCGTTGAACCCGCGTATCGATACCGCTCAGCCATTCGCCTCGCCCCCATCGCACGCATCTTCATTCGGTCTGTTACTTTTAATCTAACGATTCTTTGAGGAATGCAGGTGCTTCTGAATGTACTGTCGACTTCTTCTCAAACTAATCCTAAGAGACAAGGCCGTATGGATTTCCACGCTCGTTCTTGCTGCAGCCTTTTCCGTCCCCATTGCGTTCAATTCACCCATCTACGGCCCCTTCTTTATGAAGCAGGGCATGCAGGGCTTTGTCGACGCATTCAATACGCGCGCGCCCCAGGCCAGCGGCACAGACCTATCGCCAGAGCAGCAAGATGACGCTGAGCTTGCAAGATACGCGAACGCCGCCCTCGCCGCTCAAACCGACGCCGCCTTTCTCGACTCTGCCGAGAGCTACTACGCGCTCATGGACGAGGGCTTCCAATCCGGGTCCATCGTGGGGGACCAGGAGACCAATGACGCAGAGCTCGCATATTGCCGCGCTCTGAGCAGCTCCGGCATCGCGGATATCCCGGCCTCCGCAAACGACCTGCCGTTCCTCTCCTTCCTGCCCTACGCCATTGCCCAGGCGCCGTCCTTCCTTCCCTTCATCCCCTTCCTTCTCTCGTCGATACTCGTGCTCGGCGCCACAAGGCCCGGGACCCTGGCGGCAAAGGCGCCCGTGCCCAAATTCCGGCGCCTTATCCAAACCGTGTTTTCGATAATTGGCGCGGGGACCGCGATGCTCCTCGCCGGCCTTGCGCCCGGGAGTATTTACGCCTTGGCCCTAAACGGCTTCGGGCAGATCGGGTACCCGATCGCCTTCTTCCATAACGGCGCGCTCACTACCACGACCGCGGGAGACGTCTTCACGACCATACTTCTCGCGCTGCTCGCGGGTGGAACCTTGATATCCGTTTGTTCCGTCGTCCTATCGACCGCAACGAGGCGCGTCTTCGCGGGCCCCCTTACCTCCGCGTTGCTTGTCGCGGCCCCGGCATTCCCGTTATTGTCCGATTCGGCACTGGGGCATAATGCCGCGCTCGAGCTCCTGCCGCTGGCCGTGTTCTCGCCTATCGAGGCAACGGGTTACGTAGGATGCTTCCCAACAGAATTCATTGACTCCGGTTCAAGCGGTGCATCGATGCTTGCCGTGGCCCTGATATACGTCGCGGTCTTTTTTGCGGTCGGCGCCGTTGCGACACGTTCGCCCAAACAGTCTGAACCCGCGAAAAAGCGCCATGGGCTCGAGCTTCTGGACGTGAGCGTGGGATACGGAAGCACGACGATACTTTCAATCGGATCGCTTTTCTTGAGCCCGGGAACGGCGGCGGGCCTCATTGCTCCCAACGGCTCGGGGAAAACCACCTTTCTTGAAGCGCTGTCGGGCCAATTTCCCACCCGTATCCACTCGGGAAGCCTGGTGGCAGACGGAATCAGCCAACGTCAATCAGCCGAATTTGCAGAACTCGTCTACCTGAGCTCTTCAGGCGGCACGGATCTTTACCCCACGCTATCAGCCCTCGAGCACCTTGCTTTCGTTAGGGATGCGTGGAAATCGGCCGCCGACATCGACTCGCTCTGCAGCTCCCTCGGAATCTCCCCATATCTCGACAAGCCGGCCCGTAAACTCTCGACGGGAATGAAGCAGCAGGTAAAGCTTGCCATGGCGATAGCGACCGATTGCCCGTACCTCATCCTCGATGAACCGCTGAACGGCCTCGATCCGGGAAAGCGGAAAACCTCCTGCGACGCGATGCGCAGCGAGGTGGCGCGGGGACGCAGCGTGCTCATTTCAAGCCATCTGCTCGACGACCTGGCAGACCTCACCGACTCGTTCTACTTCATCGAGGCCGGCACGCTCGTGGAAAAGATCAAGTCGTCCTCGCAGACGCTCAAGCAGGAATACCTCGATACATACGAAGGATGAATGTGGGGGAGTGTTCGGATGATAGTTGATATTCAAGGGCCAGCTCGTGTCGTGCCGAAAAGACCGTGAACCTTTTGTGGGACATGCGGCGCCGTGGTACCATAGCCAAGTTTGTTGTCTTGGTCGGAAACCAAGACGCCTTATGCGCTGATCGGTAACCAGCGCCTGACCAATAAGGAGTCCTACCATGAAGCAGGGTATCCATCCCCAGTATGTCGAGTGCACGGTGACGTGCTCCTGCGGCAACACCTTCAAGACGCACGCTACCGTGTCCGAGATGAAGGTTGAGCTTTGCAACGAGTGCCACCCGTTCTACACCGGCCAGCAGAAGTTCGTCGACACCGGTGGACGCGTCCAGCGCTTCGCCGACAAGTTCGGTGGCGCCGCTGCCGCCCAGCTCAAGAAGGCTGAGGAGGCCAAGGCTGCCAAGGCCGCCAAGGCTGCCGAGGCTGAGGCCGCTCGCAAGGCCGCCGCTGAGGCTAAGGCTGCCGAGAAGGCCAAGCGTGCCGCTAAGTTTGCCGAGGAGGCAGCCAAGCAGGCCGCCGAGGCTCCCGCAGAGGCTCCCGTCGAGGAGACCGCTGCCGAGGCCGAGACCACCGAGGCTGCTGAGTAAATAGCTCGCCGCGGACACACTCGCATTCATGGCAAAAGGGCCGCGCATCCATTTGGGTGCGCGGCCCTATTCTTTTTATTGGTGCAGGCTAAACCGTCCCCATTGCACCAGGTTGGTGCGTAAGGGACGGGTTAGCTTGCGCTAAATGGCAGAGAGACAGCGTTTTCCCAGATAAAAGCTGCCAAAATAAACCAGTCCCTTTTTTGCAGGCTGTCGTAGTTATTACGTGGTCGAGTGTGTCGACCGTATAGGCCGCGCCTTGTTTGGCTAAAGTACATTTATCTGTGTTTAACTCGCCCAAGGCTGCATGGCGTGGGCGATGGCCAAAAAAGGAAAACCACATGGGATTCATGTCAAAGCTGCTGTCCTTTGGATCCGATAAGGACCTTAAGCGCTACTACAAGATCGTCGATCAGATCAACGGTCTTGAGCCCCAGTTTGAGAAGATGACCGAGGAAGAGCTCCGCGCCCAGACCGATAAGTTCCGTGAGCGTTACGCCAACGGCGAGTCGCTCGACGACATGCTCCCCGAGGCTTTTGCCACCGTGCGTGAGGCTTCCAAGCGCATCACGGGCATGCGTCACTTTGACGTACAGCTTATCGGCGCCATGGCACTGCACGAGGGACATATCGCCGAGATGAAGACCGGCGAAGGCAAGACCCTGGTCTCCACCTTGGCCGGCTACCTCAACGCTATCGCCGGCAAGGGCGTGCATGTCGTTACCGTCAACGATTACCTGGCAAAGCGCGACTCCGAGTGGATGGGCCGCATCTACAAGTACCTGGGAATGACCGTCGGTCTGCTCCAGAACAACATGCCGCTCGAGCTCAAGCGTCCGGCCTACCAGGCAGACGTCACCTACGGCACCAACTCCGAGTTCGGTTTCGATTACCTGCGCGACAACATGGTCACCCGCCCCGAGCAGCGCGTTCAGCGCGGCCACCATTACGCCATCGTCGACGAGGTCGACTCCATCCTGATCGACGAGGCCAGAACGCCGCTCATTATCTCGGGCGCCGGTACCAAGTCCGCCAGCACCTACAAGGACTTCGCGCGTGCCGTGCGCGGCCTTGAGCGCGGCGAGGACGTCTCGCACGACATGCTCACCGCCACCGAGGACGTCGAGCCCACGGGCGACTACGTCATGGACGAGGCCAAGCACACCATCGCCGCCACCGAGCGCGGCCTTAAGAAGATTGAGCGCCGCCTGGGTATCGATGACATCTATGCCGATCTCTCCGGCCAGCTGGTCAACCACCTGCAGCAGGCGCTGAAGGCCCAGTACATGTTCCACCGCGACAAGCAGTACGTGGTCACTAATGGCGAGGTCAAGATCGTCGACGAGTTCACTGGTCGCATCATGGAAGGCCGCCGCTATTCCGAGGGCTTGCACCAGGCCATCGAGGCCAAAGAGGGCGTGCTCGTGCGCGAGGAGAACCAGACGCTGGCCACCATCACCCTTCAGAACTACTTCCGTCTCTATGACAAGCTCTCCGGCATGACCGGTACGGCACTCACCGAGGACGCCGAGTTCCGTGAGATTTATAAACTGCCCGTCGAGGTCATCCCCCCCAACAAGCCCGTGCAGCGTGTTGACCACGAGGACCTGGTGTACCGCACCGTCCAGGCCAAGTACAACGCCGTTGCCGACGACGTCGAGCGACGTCACGCCAAGGGCCAACCGGTCCTGGTGGGCACCGTCTCCATCGAAAGCTCCGAGAAGCTGTCGGCCGCCCTTACCAAGCGCGGCATCGCGCACGAGGTCCTCAACGCTAAGCATCACGAGCGCGAGGCTCATATCGTTGCCCAGGCCGGACGCTACGGCGCCGTGACCATCGCTACTAACATGGCCGGTCGTGGTACCGACATCCTGCTGGGCGGCAACCCCGACGAGCTGGTGCGCGAGCGCCTTGAGTACGAGGGCCTGACCATGGAGGACGTGACGCCCGAGCAGCTCGAGCAGTTTAACGCCGAGGCCAAGGAGACCTGCAAGGCCGAGCGCGAGCGCGTGCTTGCCGCCGGTGGCCTGACCGTCATCGGCACCGAGCGCCATGAGTCCCGTCGTATCGACAACCAGCTGCGCGGCCGCTCCGGTCGTCAGGGCGATCCGGGCGAGACCCAGTTCTACTTGTCGCTCGAGGACGACCTCATGCGCCTGTTCGGCGGCGACAAGATGGACCGCGTCTCCAAAATGATGGTCACCGCCGACATGGGCGACGACATGCCCATCCAGCACAAGATCATCTCCAAGGCCGTCGAGAGCGCCCAGCACAAGGTCGAGAGCATCAACTTCTCCATGCGTAAGAGCGTCCTCGAGTACGATGACGTCATGAACAAGCAGCGCCAGGTCATCTACGCCGAGCGTAACAAGATTCTGGACGGCAAGGACCTGACCGACCACATCACCGAGGTCATGCACGACACCGTGTACCGCTGCGTTCAGGAGTTCTGCACCAAGGACAGCCACGAGGGCGAGCGCGATCTCGAGGGCCTGCGCAAGTGGGTCGTTGAGCTCACCGGCCATATCGATACGCCGAAGTTCCCCGACGAGGACTTCGAGGCCCTTGCTGCCGATGTCCTGGCCTACGTTGAGAAGTGCTACAACATGAAGGCCGAGCGCCTGGGTGAGGACCTCATGCGCGAGCTCAACACCCAGGTCATGCTGCGCGTCATCGATACCCGCTGGATGAACTACCTGCAGGAGATGGACTATCTCAAGACCGGTATCGGACTGCGCGGCTTTGGTCAGCGCGATCCGCTGGTCGAGTACAAGACCGAGGCTTATGGCGCGTTCCAGATGCTCGTCGACACCATGTACGAGGATTACCTGCGCACCGTCCTGCGCATCGAGATCAAGGCCGCCCCGCACGCCGTGGAGCACAAGGAGGACCCCGCGCTCGAGGGTGCGCGCTTCTCCGGCCCCGCCGATGTCGATGGCGACAACGGCAACTCGGTGCTGCGCAAGCAGGCACAGGTGCAGGCCCGCACGGCCGTCCAGGGAGGCCCGGCTGCTGTCAACAACGGCGGCAAGGTGACCACCTACCGCAAGTCCGAGAGCGATGACCCTTATGTCAACGTGGGCCGCAACGACCTTTGCCCCTGCGGCAGCGGCAAGAAGTTCAAGTACTGCCACGGTAGGGATCGTTAATGGCCGAGGCTTTAGAGGTAACGCCCGCCGAACTGGACGCGTTTGCGGACCGGCTCGGCGAGGTCGAGTCGTATCTCCACCTGGACGAGAAGCGTACCCGCGTGTCCGAGCTCGAGGCCAAAAGCGTGGCCCCCGGCTTTTGGGATGACGCCGACGCCGCTCGCGCCACCATGGAGGAGATCGCGCGCACCAAGGAAGATATCGCTGCCGTGGATACCGCGCGCGGCGAGCTATCTGACGCCCGCGCGGCGCTGGAGCTTGCCGAGGAGATGGGCGACGACCCCGATGCCGCCGCGTTGCGCGAGGAGGCTGCCGCTACGGCAGAACGCCTGGCCCGCGCTATCGACGAGCTCGAGCTTTCGAGCTGGTTTACCGGTGAGTTCGATCACGGCGACGCGATTGTGACCATCAAGCCCGGGCAGGGTGGCCTGGAGGCGCAGGACTGGACCTTCATGCTCTTTAAGATGTACATGAAGTACTGCCAGCGTCGCGGCTGGAAGGTTACCATCAACGACTGTCCCGCGGCTGAGGTCATCGGCATCGACCGTGCGACCTTTACCGTCGAGGGCAAGGACGCGTTTGGCATGCTGCGCGCCGAGGCCGGCGTCCACCGTCTGGTGCGCATTAGCCCCACCGACGACAAGAAGCGCCGCCAGACCACGTTTGCCGGCGTCGAGGTCATCCCCGTGCTGCCCAACGATATCGACATCGAGATCAATCCCGACGATATCCGCGTGGACGTGTATCACGCGAGCGGCCCGGGCGGCCAGGGCGTCAACACCACCGACTCCGCCGTACGTGTGACGCATTTTCCCAGCGGCATCGTTGTCACTTGCCAAAACGAGCGCAGCCAGATTCAAAACAAGGCCGCGTGCATGCAGATTCTCAAGGCCCGTCTGTACGAGATCGAGCTCGAGAAGCGTGCCGAGGCGCTTGACGAGATTCGTGGACCCAAGACCACGATCGGTTTTGGCAACCAGATTCGCAGCTACGTTCTCTACCCGTATCAGATGGTCAAGGACCTGCGTACGGGCGTGGAGACCAGCAACGTCGAGGCCGTTCTCGACGATGGCGATCTGGATCCGTTTGTGATCGGCTACCATCGCTGGGCAACCGGCAACGCCGATGCGGAAGGCTCGGACGCCTAGGCACGTGGTTGGCTCCGGGTCGATGCAAACACTTCGCAGGGGTTGTATTTGCTCGGTGAATCGGTAGAATCGAATACAGCAAGAAGTTCAAAGCGCACTCGTTTGGGTGCGCTTTTTTGAGGGAGGCAGCATGGCATATCGTCTGGACATCAAACGCATTCTTTCGCTGAACTTCTTTCACGATCTGCCCAAGATTATGCTGGGCTGCGCTCTGGCCGCTATCGCGACGGATCTATTTTTGATTCCCAACGGTCTTGCTGCCGGCGGCGTTACGGGTCTCGCCACGATTATTCAGGCGGTCGGCGCCTCGCATGGCATCTCGCTGCCTGTCGGTATTCAAACCATCGTGATGAATGCCTTGCTGCTGCTGGTCGTTATGCGCGAGGGTGGCATGTTCTACGTGGTCCAGACGGCGACGGGCTTTGTGCTGCTGGGCTTCTTCACCGACCTGTTTGCTCCGTTTGTGGCGCCGCTGGCACATGCCGACCTGATGCTGCCCGCTATGTGGGGCGGCATTATCACGGGCATCGGCTACGGCATGGTGCTGCGCGCCGGTGCCAACACTGGCGGCTCAGACACCATCGGTCAGATTATCTCGCGCAATACGTCACTACCGGTGGGCTCCACCGTCATGGCGATTGACGTTGCCGTGTGCGCGCTGTCGGCCCCGGTCTTCTCGGTCGAAAACGCGCTGTATGCGGGCCTTTCGATGGTCATTAGCGGCTACGTGATCGATGCCGTGGTCGACGGCGGCAACAGGCGCCGTATGGTACTCATCATCTCGGACAAGTTTCCCGATATTGCGGCCGACATCATGTATGGCCTGGGTCGCGGCTGCACCAAGTTTAAGGCGACCGGCATGTACTCGGGTGCCGAGAAGCCGGTGATCATGGTAATCGTGAGTCGTCGCGAGCTCAACACGCTCAAAACCATTGTGCGTGAGCGCGACCCGCGTGCTATTGTGACGGTCGCCGACGTTACGGAGACCTTCGGTGAGGGCTTCAAGGACATTAACGCGTAGGGCCGACTGCGTTCCATCCAAAAGACGTTCACATTGGTAAACCGTTTCATCAGCGGTTCTGCCTGCTCAATTGCTCAAATAATGATAAATACTCTGGTAAAGCTTCCAGTTTCCAGCATAATGAATGGCGTACGTGCATCGCGGCTGGGTTGGGACGACCTTCTGTGCCGTGCGCATTTTGTCTAAAGAGGATGAAAGGAAGGCACAATGAGCGACGAAGAGCTCAAAAAGGTTGCCAACGAGGTAAGGAAAGGCATCGTCACCGGCGTGCACGCTGCCAAGTCCGGCCATCCGGGCGGTTCGCTCGGCGCTGCCGACATCATGACCTATCTGTACTTTGAGGAAATGAACGTCGACCCGGCCGACCCCCGCAAGGCCGACCGCGATCGCTTCGTGCTTTCCAAGGGCCACTGCGCGCCTGGTCTGTACGCCGTGCTCGCCGAGCGCGGGTTCTTTCCCAAGGAGGATCTCGAGACGCTGCGCCACATCGGCAGCCACCTGCAGGGTCACCCCAACATGAACGACACCCCGGGCGTCGACATGTCCACCGGTTCGCTCGGCCAGGGCATCTCCGCCGCCGTGGGCATGGCCGTTGCCGCCAAGCACTGGGGCGATACTTACCGCACCTACGCCCTGCTGGGCGACGGCGAGAGCGAGGAGGGCCAGGTCTGGGAGGCCGCCATGTTTGCCGGCAACCAGCAGCTCGATAACCTCTGCGTGATCGTCGACCACAACGGCCTGCAGATCGACGGTCCCGTCGAGGAGGTCAACGACCCCATGCCGCTCGCCGACAAGTTCCGCGCCTTTAAGTTCCACGTGGTGGAGCTTGCCGACGGCAACGATTTCGATCAGATCCGCGCCGCCTTTGCCGAGGCTCGCGCCACCAAGGGCCAGCCGACCGCCATTATCGCCGAGACCCTGAAGGGCAAGGGCGTGTCCTTTATGGAGAACCAGGTTGGTTGGCACGGCAAGGCCCCCAATGATGAACAGTTTGAGCAGGCCATGGCAGAGCTCACGGCCGCCGGAGAGGAGCTCTAGGATGGCAGACGTCAAGAAAATCGCCACGCGCGTAAGCTACGGCGAGGCCCTCGTCGAGCTCGCCAACGAGCACGATGACTTTGTGGTCCTCGACGCCGACCTGGCCGCCGCCACGCAGACCGGTAAGTTTAAGGCCGCCTGCCCCGACCGTTTCTTCGATGTGGGTATCGCCGAGAGCAACCTGATGGGTGTTGCCGCCGGTATCGCAACCACCGGTCGCGTTGCCTTCGCGAGCACCTTTGCCATGTTCGCCGCCGGCCGCGCCTTTGAGCAGGTCCGTAACTCCATCGGCTACCCGCACCTCAACGTTAAGATCGGTGCCACGCACGCCGGTATCTCGGTGGGCGAGGACGGTGCTACGCATCAGTGCTGCGAGGATATCGCCCTGATGCGCGTCATCCCCGGCATGACCGTTATCGTTCCGGCCGACGATGTCGAGGCCCGCGCCGTGACGCGCGCCGCCTACGAGTGCGACGGCCCCGTGTACATGCGCTTTGCCCGTCTGGCCTCGCCGGTTATCAACGACCCCGAGACCTACAAGTTCGAGTTGGGTAAGGGCATTGTCATGCGCGAGGGCGCCGATGTGACCATCATCGCCTGCGGCCTGATGGTCGGCGAGGCTCTCGAGGCCGCCGAGCAGCTTGCTGCCGAGGGCATCGATGCCGAGGTCATCAACATGCACACCATCAAGCCCATCGATGCCGACCTGATCGTCAAGAGCGCCACCAAGACCGGCCACGTCGTGACCGTCGAGGAGCACTCTGTGATCGGTGGCCTGGGCAGCGCCGTTGCCGACGTCCTGTGCGAGCAGTGCCCGACGCCGCTCAAGAAGATCGGTGTCAACGACACCTTCGGCGAGTCCGGCCCGGGTGCCGAGCTCCTGCACAAGTACGGCCTGGACGCCGCCAACATCGTGGCGACCACCAAGGAGTTCTTGGCATAAGGCAAGACGAGGCAAAGTATCGTCTCAACAACCACATCCAAGCCAGAACAGGGGTATCCCCAAAGAGGGCGCCCCTGTTTTTGTTGAATTTAAATTAGAGTCCTGCCAAGCAAAGGTCCCATGGGGAAACGGGCCCATCCCAACAAAGTGCAATTCAGACCCTTCCAACTTTGTATGCGCAGCATCTCAAGTTGGTGCGTCGGCCCCATAGTAGCCGCAGGCCATGCGCGAGGAGGATTTGGGAGGTAACCCTGCGCCCGGTCGGTGAGACCCAAACCCCGCCATGCTTCTTATGTGCAGCAAAGCTAATGCTGCTAAAATACAAAGCGCTCATGTAGTTTAAACGCACGACGATAAGGAGCACCAGTGGGTAACCACTTCCGTACCTCCGGTGCGGGCGATGATGCCCCCAAGACGCAGACAGGCGTCCAGGGCAGTCGTTTCGCCACTCCGGATTCAGAGGGCCAGCCTGTTGCTCAGGCCCCCGCTCAGCCGGCAGATCAGGCACAGCCGGCATCCGATCCCTTTGCCTACAATCCCACCAGCGATGTCGCGCTTTCCGGCACGGCGGGTTTTGGGCCCGTTCAGGCCGTGACCGCTCGCGTGGAGCAGCCTCAGGCTGGCGCCGCCACGCCGCAGCCTACCATGGCCGGCATTCCCGACCCCATGGCCCCTGCGACGCCGGTTCCTCAGCCTGCGCAGTCCGGTCTCTTTGCCGCTATTCCCGATCCCACGCAGCCTGCTGCCCCGGTGGTCGAGAGCGATCAGGCCGCCGAGGTCGCAAGCCTCGATAACGCGCTCAACAACCCCGATTTTACGTCGGTGTTTGCGCCCATCGATCCGCAAGCCAGCCGCAAGAAGATGGCCAAGCAGGCCGGTGTCGAGCCCGTCATCCTTATGGAGCATGTCACCAAGATCTATCCGGCACAGCCCAACAAGCCTGCACTCGACGACATCAACATCGAGATCTATCCGGGCGAGTTCGTCTTCCTGGTCGGTCATTCCGGCTCGGGTAAGACCACGCTGCTGTCGACGCTCAACCGCGACGTCAAGCCGACGAGCGGCCGCATCTTGGTTGCCGGTCAGGACCTCATGAAGATCAAGAACCGCAAGGTTCCGTTCCTGCGCCGTCAGATTGGCGCCGTGTTCCAGGACTTTAAGCTTCTGCCTCAAAAATCCGCCTACGAAAACGTGGCGTTTGCCCTGCAGTGCATCGGCAAGCCCAAGGGTGTCATTCGCAGCCAGGTTCCCGAGGTGCTGCGTCTGGTCGGCCTGGCCGATCAGATGGACTCGCTGCCCGATCAGCTTTCCGGTGGCGAGCAGCAGCGCGTTGCCGTTGCCCGCGCCATGGTCAACCGCCCGCCGCTGCTTATCTGCGACGAGCCCACGGGCAACCTCGACCCGGCGATCTCGCTGGGCATCATGAAGCTGCTCGAGCGTATTAACCGCACCGGCACCACCGTGATCGTCGCCACGCACGACCGCGAGATGGTCGATAGCATGCACCGTCGCGTGATCGCCCTCGAGGGCGGCCACGTTATCCGCGACCAGGAGAGGGGAGGTTACGGCAACTATGGCACCAACTAACGTGGGCTACTCCTTCAAAGAGGCAATCAGTCACTTCTTCCGTAACTGGACTACCTCGCTCGGCGCCGTCATCACGATCTTCCTTTCGCTGTTTATCATCGGCCTGTTCATCATGGGCTCCGCGATGCTGAACTCCGTGATCGGCACCGTCGAGGATCAGGTCGTCATCAACGCCTTTATTAGCGATGACGCCGATCAGGCCGATGTTCAGGCTTTTGAGGCTGAGCTCAAGACGTGGAGCAACGTCAAGTCCGTGACGTACAAGGACAAGGACGACGCGCTGGCCGAGTATACGAGCAAGATGTCGGGCAACGCCGACGCCACCATGAGCGCGCTCGATGGCCAGAACCCGCTGCCGGCTTCGTTTGCAATTGAGATGGACGATCCGTCCAAGGTCGAGAGCACGGCCCAGAAGCTCAAGAAGAACGCCGACTTCCAGAAGATCGCGGATGACGGCGACGTCAACGCGAGCGTGCTGTACGGCCAAGAGGAAGTGAGCCGCCTGTTCCAGGTGACCAACTACATCCGCATCGCCGCCGTGGTGCTCGTTGGCCTTTTGACCTTTATCGCATTCATCTTCATCAACAACACGATTCGCCTGTCCATCACGGCGCGTCGTCGTGAGATTGCGATTATGCGTCTGGTCGGCGCCAGCAACGGCTTCATTCGCGGCCCGTTTATCACCGAGGGCGTACTGCAGGCCATTTTGGGCTCGCTGCTTTCCATCGGCGTTCTGGAGCTGCTGCGCAATCTGATGATTCCGCGTTTGCAGGAGAGCATCGGCTGGATGTCGTTTGCCCTGCCGATGCAGTACTACCTGGTGACCTATGCTGCGCTGATTCTGGTCGGTGTGATTATCGGTCTCTTTGGTTCTGCCATAGCCATGCGCCGCTACCTGCGCGTGTAGGCATGCCTGGAATTCATCCCTTCCAACGGGTCGTCTCTTATGGGGCGGCCCGTTTTTTGATCTCTAGGGGACGGCAGGAAAGCGAATCATTTGGGTAGACTCTTTGGAGTTCGTCATCGATAGCAAGGAGGCGCCATGGGGCGCAATAACAAGCATAAGCGCGGTGCTCGCAATAAGCGTGGGCCGGTGCGCAGCGAACGCCGTCCGAGCCTGACCGGGCGCGTGCAGCTCCATGAGCATGGCGCCTATGTCATAACCGAGAGCGGCGACTACAAGGTTATGGGCCGCGGTAAGCGCGAGATCATGGATGGCGATACCGTTGCCGTGAGCATTAAGAACAGCCCGCACGGTGAGCGGCGCGCCGTGATCGAAGGCGTGGTTGAGCGCGCAGCCATAAGCGTGGTGGGTACGTACCAGACCGCTGGTCCGCTCGGTGTGATCGAGCCGCTCGATTCGCGCCTGAAGGCCGACTTCTTCATTCTGCCCGAGGATACCTCGGCGGATCGTCTGGGCGTCCACCCGGGTGATGCCGTTGTCGCGCGCATTTTGACCTACCCGACGCGCCTGGAATCGGGCACCGTGACGATCGAACGCCGCATTGGCGGAGATGACGCGCCCGATTTGGGCGTTCAATACGTGATGGCGCGTTACGGCTATACCGATAGCTATCCCGAGGCCGCGCTGGACGAGGCCGAGGGGCTTTCGCTCGATGTGTCCGCGGCGCTTAAGGACCCGCTCCGCCGCGATCTGCGCGACCACTTTGTCATCACGATCGACCCGGTCGACGCGCGCGACTTTGACGATGCCATTTCGCTTGAGCGCACGCCCGAGGGTGGCTACAAGCTGGGTGTGCATATCGCTGACGTTTCTCACTATGTGGCTTGGGACGGGCATATCGATCTTGAGGCTCGCCATCGTACGACATCGGTGTATCTGGCCGATCGCGTGCTTCCCATGCTGCCCGAACGCCTGTCCTGTGACCTATGCTCGCTTCGCCCTGACGAGGACCGTCTTGCGTTTACCGTTGACATTGAGCTCGATGCGCAGGGTCGCGTGCGGCATTACGATCCTTACCCCAGCGTGATTCGCTCGCGTGTGCGTATGGACTATGACGGCGCCGAGGCGCTGCTGGTGCGTGCCGACGCGGTTGAGTATTCGGTGCTGGAGGGTGCGGCCGAGGATGTTGCGGCTGCTGAGGCCTCGCGCGAGGAGGCGCTTGAGCGCGGTCTTGCGTGCGAGGAAACTGCTCGCGGCTATAACGTCGACCTCGGCGATTTCCTTGTCGCCGCCAACGAACTCGCCGAACTTCGCCGTCGTATTCGTCGTGCCCGCGGCTCAGTCGATTTTGACACGGCCGAGATTCGCGCTCTATTGGATGAGGACGGAGTACCCGTGCAGATTGTGGCGCGTGAGCGTTCGTGTGCCACGTCGCTTATCGAGGAAGCCATGCTGCTCGCCAACGAGTGCGTTGCAGAGTGGCTGGCAGACCGTGATATCGAGGCCTGCTATCGCGTGCATGAGGATCCGAGCCCCGATAGCCTGCACGGTGCCGCCGTTGCGCTGGCGCAGCTGGGCATCATCGACGATCGCCGTGCTGCCGGTATTGCCCTGGGGAGTCCCGATGAGCTGCAGGCTGCAGTTGATGCTGCCGCCGGTACGGCAAACGCACCGCTCGTCAACACGCTGCTTCTGCGCAGCATGCAGCGTGCGCTGTACAAGCCGCGCAACGAGGGCCACTTTGCGCTCGCCGCGCCGTGCTACTGTCACTTTACGAGTCCCATCCGTCGCTACCCCGATCTGGTGGTGCACCGCGTGCTCAAGCTGCAGTTGGCCTATGAGCAGCTCGGCGGCAAGGACGCCCTGGTCCGTACGCCGCGGCTGATCGGCAAGGGGCGCGAGTCGCTGCCGCGCATTCTGCCGCAGATCTGCCGCGCATGCAGCGATGCGGAGCGTGCGGCCGATGCCGCCAGCCATGCGACGCAAAAGATCAAGATTGCCCAGTACTATGAGGACCGTCTGGGCGAGCGCTATGCCGGAACCGTCTCGTGGGTTAGCAGCATGGGCCTCTTCGTGCGCTTGGACCTGACGCAGGTCGAAGGCTTGGTTTCGATCAAGAGCCTGGGCAACGAGTGGTTCGAGTTCGACGAGGATGCGCTCACGCTCACAGGTGCCGACACGGGGACTCGCTATGAACTGGGTCAGCGCGTGATTATCGAGGTCTCGCGCGTCAATACCACGCGTGGGCACTTGGACTTTAAGCTTATCCATTAGCCAAATCTCGACTCATGGCGGGAGAGCGGAGGGCGGTCTTTCGGGGCCGCCCTCCGCATTTGGATCATGGCTACCTTGCCGTCTGCTCGGCCGCCCGCTTACCTGCTATTCGAGAGGTAAAACCTACCAAAATAAACCTGTCCCTTTTTGGCAGGTTTACAAGAAAGCGGGGATGAGATGGCGACGGTGTATGGTTATGCGCGGGTGAGTTCGCGCGATCAGAATCTTAATCGGCAGCTGGATGCGCTGGGCGCCTATGGCGTGGGCTCGGCGAATATTTACGCCGACCATGCGAGCGGCAAGGACTTCGATCGACCGCGCTATCGCGAGCTGCTGCACGTCCTGGGAGACGGGGACGTGCTGGTGGTGCTTTCTATCGACCGACTTGGTCGTAATTACTCCGAGATTCTTGAGGAATGGCGTCGCATTACCAAGGAGCTCGGGGTTGCCATTGTGGTGTTGGACATGCCATTGCTTGACACGCGCGCCAGGGCAAGTGGCACGCCGGATGTGACTAATACCCTGATTGCCGATATTGTGCTGCAACTGCTGAGCTACGTGGCGCAGGTGGAGCGCGAGAATATCCATCGGCGCCAAGCGGAGGGAATTGCAGCGGCGCGGGCGCGAGGGGTCCGTTTCGGTCGACCTCGCAAGCCGTGCCCTCCTCAGTTTGATCTGGTACGCGATAGCTATGAGGCGGGCGATATTACCCGCAGCCAGGCAGCAAAGTGCCTGGGCGTGTGCGTGGGGACGTTCGATCGCTGGATGCGCGAGGCGGGGTAGGGGTTTGCGTCGCTTTGGCGCTTCCTGTTGCGATTCAAATTTTGATACGGTGACGATGTCATTTGGGGCTACACTCGCTGATATTCAAAAAAGGAGGTAGGCCCTTGGCACACGTAAAACAAATAATCGGATGGACCGCGATCGCTCTGTTCGCTGCAACGCTGGCGGGCATCTGGGTGCTGACGGAGCAAAACGCGGTGCAGACGTCGTTGCTGAGCGAGTCCACCGCGCGTGTGGTGGAGGGTCAGGCTACGGGCGTACAGGCTGCCGATGCCACGGGTGAAGCTCAGACCGAGAACGGGATGACCGGGGGCACCGATTCGGCTGCTTCGAATGTCCGGTCTGGCCGACTTGCCTCCATTCGCATGTGGGTGGGCGCGAACGTCCGTCGCGTTGCCCATACCGTAGAGTTTTTCTTCGTCGGATTGTTCGCCTCGGTGGTCGTGGTTTGCTTTTCCGGGCGTCCGTGGAGCGTATGCTCCCGTTGCGTGCCCGTGTTGCTCTTTTGCGCCGTCTGCTCCGTTGGCGATCAGGTACATAAGATCTTTGTTCCCGGCAGGCATTTCGACGTTATCGATTTAGGATTCGATGCTGCGGGCTATGTCACCGCCATGCTGTTGGTATTGCTGGCAGCGGCGTTGGTGCGCTATGCGACTCGGCCGATCGGCGCCCATGCGAGGCGCTAGCCGGTAACAAACCCGTTTCTGATAATGCGACCTTGTTGAATTATTTTGTGTCGCGCGTATTTCCGAGCGGTCGGATTTGAGGGGCGAGCGGTAGAACGCTCTCCCTTTGTGCGCCACGATGCGGCACAATGTACCGCAAAAGCTGTTTGTATCCGGTACGAATCGTTCGTTGGTCTTTAATTCTTCTCAACGGAGGTGTTTGAGATGGCAAACGGATTGCTTTTGCGACTTCGCGAGCGTGAGCTCAGCGCGAGCCCGGCGGAACGCAATGTCATCGCATATGTAACCGCTCATCCGCACGAGGTGGTCGGGCTGTCCGTCCGCGGTCTTGCCGATGTCACGTTCTCCTCGCCCTCGAGCATTTTGCGCTTTTGCAAGCGTTTGGGTTTTGCGGGCTACAAGGAGTTCCAGCGCGAACTGATTGCCGAGCTGGCGCTCTTAGGTGACAAGAAAGACGTAGCCCTCGAGGACATCTCCATGGATGACAGCGTCGAACGTATCGTGGGGAAGGTGATGAAAAGCAACGTGCGCACGATCGAGGCGACGGCGCGAACGCTCGATTACACCGTCTTGGAGCGATGCGCGGCCCGTCTTAAGCGGGCACGCGCGGTCAATCTGTTCGGTATCGGTGCCTCTCGTTTGGTCGCGCACGATCTGGCGCAAAAGCTCATGCGTGTCGACAAGGAGTGCCATCTGTACGACGACTGGCATGATCAGCTCTTGTGTGCCAAGAACATGCATGAGGGCGATATGGCGATCGCCTTTAGCTACTCGGGCTTGACGCAAGAGGTGCTGGACTGCACCGCCGAGGCTCAACGTCACAACTGTCCCGTTGTGGCCGTTACCAAAGTAGATGGATCATCCAAGCTTGCCACCGTGGCCGATGCCGTGCTCGGCGTCGCTGCGAGTGAACCCTTGGTCCGCAGCGGTGCCATGGCTTCGCGTATGGCCCAGCTTATGGTTGTCGATGCCCTGTACGCTGCTTACGTTGCCAGCGACTACGAACGGGCGACGCATGTCATTAAGCAAAACTACATCGAGAAACAGGAAAGATGAGGTGAATGAAATGCTCGATTTAACAAAATTCACGACCGAACAGCGTAATCAAAGTTCAATGGACCTCGATACGATGACATCGCTGCAAATCGTCACGACGATGAATGATGAGGATCTTCGTGCCGTCCAGTCGGTCACGAAGGTGTTGCCCCAGGTTGCCACAGCAATCGACTGGGCTGCTGAGGCACTCGAGCGCGGCGGACGCGTCTTTTACATGGGCGCAGGCACCAGCGGTCGTCTGGGCGTACTCGACGCTTCGGAGTGTCCGCCCACGTTTGGCGTGTCACCCGATCTGATTGTCGGGCTCATTGCCGGAGGCGAGACGGCGTTTATCAAGGCTGTCGAAGGTGCCGAAGACAGCGAGGAACTTGGCGCGAGCGACCTGCGGGAGCGTGGACTCTCGGACAAGGATCTTGTCGTTGGCCTGGCGGCAAGCGGCCGTACTCCCTATGTGGTGGGCGGCCTTGTGAACGCCAGGGCAACTGGGTGCAAGACCATTGCAATTGCCTGCAACCAAGGGTCGAAGATCGGGGAGAGCGCAGATCTTGCCATTGAACCCGTGCCCGGTCCCGAGGTGCTGACCGGCTCAACGAGGCTCAAGGCGGGAACGGTTCAAAAGCTCATTCTCAACATGATTTCGACCGGTGCCATGGTCAAGATCGGCAAGGTATACCAAAACCTGATGGTCGATGTGCAGCAGACGAACGAGAAGTTGGTGGTGCGCGGCCAGAACATCGTGATGGAGGCGACCGACTGCACGCGCGAGCGCGCTATTCAGGCGCTTGCAGATGCCGGCGGCCACGTAAAAACCGCTATTGTCTCGGTACTGCTGGACTGCGATGTCGAGCAGGCTGCGGTAGCTCTTGAGCGAGCGCGAGGCCATGTCCGTGCTGCGGTGAGTGGCCATGAGAAGAGCAATGCCGATGCCCAATAGGTGCGCGGCGTGAGCTGATATGACATCCAAACGAGATACCCAATACAAGGAGGAGTTATGACGAACAAAGAGCTGGCTCAAAAGCTGCTGGACCTTTTGGGCGGTAAAGACAACGTGCTCGCAAACGCGGCGTGCATGACGCGCCTGCGCGTGACCGTCAAAGACACAGGCAGCGTCGACACGGAGGGTATTAAGGCACTCGACGGCGTGATGGGATTGGTCGAGGACGACACGATGCAGATCGTGCTGGGGCCGGGCAAGGTGAATAAGGTGCTCGAGGAGTTCTCCAAGCTCACCGGCCTTGCGAAAGGCGTTGCCGACGAGAGCGTGGTTGACGCTGCGGCCACAAACAAGGCCGCGCAGAAGGCAAAGTACGAGTCCAAGCCGGTTCAGGCCTTCCTCAAGAAGATTTCCAATGTCTTCGTCGCCCTGCTTCCCGGCATCATTGCGGCTGGCCTCATCAACGGTATCTGCAACGTCATTAACGTCTCGACGGCAGGCGCGCTTGCAGGCGAGTGGTGGTACCAGGGCATTCGTTCCATGGGCTGGGCCCTGTTTGCCTATCTGCCCATCTTGGTGGGCTATAACGCGGCACGTGAGTTTGGCGGCTCCGCTGCGCTGGGCGGCATCGCCGGCATGATGTGTATCGCCAACAGTGCCATGCCCCTGCTTGCGCCTGGCGCGGCTGATCCTGCCACTGCCATTCTGCTGCCGCTCACCAATGCGCAGTACAACCCCGCAGCGGGCGGCATGATCGCGGCTCTTATCGCTGGCGCATTTTTTGCCTGGATGGAGCGTCAGATTCGCAAGGTTATGCCCAACGCACTCGACACGTTTTTGTCCCCGCTGCTGGTGCTCATCATCGGTGCCTTTGCTCTGATGCTCGTCATCCAGCCGGTTGGCGCATGGCTGACGACTGCCATCTTTAGCGTTTTGACCTTTATTTTCGAGAAGCTGGGCGTCCTGGGCGGCTATATCCTGTCGGCAGGCTTCTTGCCGCTGGTTTCCGTCGGCCTGCATCAGGCGCTCACGCCGATCCACGCTATGCTCAACGATCCCGACGGCGCTACCAAGGGCATCAATTACCTGCTCCCCATCCTTATGATGGCTGACGGCGGCCAGGTCGGTGCCGGTCTGGCGCTGTACTTTAAGACCAAGAACGCCAAGCTCAAGAAGTATGTCGCAGAGTCCATTCCCGTTGGCATTCTGGGTGTGGGCGAGCCTCTGATGTATGCCGTTACGCTGCCGCTCGTTCGCCCGTTTGTGACGGCCTGCCTGGGTGCCGGATTTGGCGGCGCGCTCGCGGCGCTGCTTCACATCGGCACGGTTTCTCAGGGCGTTTCCGGTCTGTTTGGCCTGCCGATCGTCGTTCCTGGCCAGCAGCTCGGCTACGTTGCCGCTATGCTGCTTGCCTATGCCGCCGGCTTTGTCCTGACGTGGTTCTTTGGCGTCGACGAGCAGAAGATCAACGAGTTCTTTGGCGAATAGTTTGATATCGCGAGACGTGTTGCTCAGGGCTCGCGGCGCGCGGCAGATTTCTTGATGCTATGGTTGTGCCGGTGGGGCTAACTGCTCCGCCGGCCTTTTTTAAAGGAGCGTTGAAACGTGAAAACGGGTATTTCGATTTATCTTTCCAGTCCTCTGCAGGATATTGAGCGGACGATTGAGCACGGTGCCGCGGCGGGTGCGCGCTATGCGTTTACCTCGCTGCATATTCCCGAGGATGGGGGAGCGGCGTATACCGATAAGGTCCGTCATGTGCTGTCGCTGCTTTCTGCCCGCGGCATTGCGCTCATTGCCGATGTGGGGCCGCGCACGTGCGATTTGCTCGGGCTTGAGCGCATCGAGGACCTGCGCGATCTGGGGTTGGAATACCTTCGTTTGGACTATGGCTTTAGCGCCCAGCGGGTCGCGGAGCTGTCCGGTGTATTTCGCATTGTGGTCAATGCATCGACGGTGAGTTCTGTTGAAATCGCATCGTGGCGTGAGGCCGGTGCCGATGTGACTCGTTTTGCCGCCTGCCACAATTTTTACCCTAAGCCTTATACCGGTTTAGCTCTGGAGGACATTGCTCGGGTGAATCTTCGTCTTGCGGCGCTTGGATTCGAAATCATGGCTTTTGTGCCGGGTGATGCTAACGTTCGCGGGCCGGTATTCGAGGGACTGCCGACGGTCGAGGCGCAGCGCGGTCGCGCGTCAAAGGTTGCCCTCAACATGCTTGAGCTTGCACATGGCGCCGATTGCGACATTGTGTTGGTCGGCGACCCCGATCTTTCCGATGCGGGCTGGACGCAGTTTGCTCATGTTTCCGCCGGATACGTGGACCTGCAATGCGAGCTTGAGCCCGGTTATGCCTATGTGCGTGGGCAGATTCATCACGACCGACCCGATTCGAGCACCCTCATCTTTAGGTCTCAGGAGTCGCGTACGACGCTTAAGCCGGATTCCGTGCCGATGGATGCCGGTGCCGGCCTGTTTCGAAAGGCGGGGTCGATCGCTGTGAGCAATAGCAGCTATGGGCGCTACGAAGGCGAGCTTGAGATTGCGCGGGTCGATCTTCCCGGTGAGGAGCGCATGAACGTTGCGGGTCATATCACGCCCGAGGCAATGGAGCTGCTGCCGTTCATCAAACGCGGATTCGGGGTACGGTTCGTTTAGCGTGTGACCCGTGGGCTACAATTGGCCCATCATACGAAGGCGCCTCGTGTGGCGTGTGCCTGCGTTGGCCGATCTATATTCGGAGGATTCCCATGACCGTACTGTTTGTTGAATATCCCAAGTGCTCGACCTGTAAGAAGGCCAAGGCATGGCTGGACGAACATGGGGTAGAGTATATCGACCGCGATATCGTTTTGGACAATCCCACGGCTGATGAGCTTGCGACCTGGATTGCTCGTTCGGGGCTGCCGGTGCGGCGCTTCTTTAATTCGTCGGGCATGAAATATCGAGAGCTGGGTCTGAAGGCGCGTCTGGATGCGGGCATGACGGATCAGGAGTGCTACGAGCTGCTGGCGACCGACGGAATGCTGGTCAAGCGTCCGCTGCTGGTGGGCGACGACTTTGCGATTCCCGGCTTTAGGGAAGCGGCTTGGGCCGAGGCGTTGCTGTAGCGGCTGCGGAAAGTGCGA
Organism: uncultured Collinsella sp.; assembly: GCA_938011935.1. Lineage (GTDB taxonomy): Bacteria > Actinomycetota > Coriobacteriia > Coriobacteriales > Coriobacteriaceae > Collinsella. Next base: position 6,771 of record CALLSU010000069.1, on the reverse strand, counting down.
CCCGTTTTGAGCGCTCGGGGCGGGACGTGTTTTCCATCGGCGGGCTCGCTCGGCTCAATCCTTGAGCTGTGCCCATTCGTGCGGATCGTAGACCTTTACGTGCTTGTTGGGCTTGCCGCTCCAGTACTCCTCGTCCATAAAGGGCAGATATGCCTGAACGCCGGGGCAGATAAAGGGAATCCGCTGCTGTTGCAGTCGCTCGCGCTGTCGCTGCTCCAGGTGCGCCTCGGATATGACAGTCGGCATACCGGACAGCTCGACGAGGCTTGCCTGGATTCGCTTAAGGTCGGGGAGTCCCGCGTGCCATGACATCCGCATGATCAAAAATGAGGCGCGGCGGTAGTTTGCCTGCATCACCGTGATGGCGGGGCGCAGAGTGGGATGGATTTTGTCCCGTTCGGGCCAAAGGTCAGCAGTGATCTCGAGGCCCAGGGTCTCCCATAGGTAATCAAGCTCTTCGTCCATGGCGCCTCGATATCTACGTGATCATTGATACTTCGATTGTGTTGCCTGGTGCTATCGTTTTCACGGTAGAATCTGCCAACGGTTGACGGCTACCGCTCGCGGCGTTTTGCCCTTCGTGTACAGCGGTTGGCTTCACAGGTCCTTCACGGGTTGGACTAAATAAGGCCAATTTGACTGAATTTCAAAAAAGTCAAAATTGGGGCTTGCGTCACGGCGAGACTTCCCGTATATTTCTTTCTTGCGCAAAGGCACAGCCGAGCGCAGCGATGCAGTCATTGGGATGTCGTCTAATGGCAGGACAGCGGATTCTGGTTCCGTCAATGGGGGTTCGACTCCCTCCATCCCAGCCATTGCATTTGCTACATATGGCCCGTTCGTCTAGCGGTTTAGGACGCCGCCCTCTCAAGGCGGAGATCACCAGTTCGAATCTGGTACGGGCTACCAAAATTGAGCGCCCGGGCCTCGTAAGAGACCCGGGTTTTGTGTATTGACTGATATTTAAGGCGCGCGTTGAGTCTGCCGCCCGGACCGAGGAGTTGTCATGGACCTGCCTATCAGCTTGGAAGACATCACGTATGCCGAGAACTATCTGGCGCAGGGCGACCTGGCTACGGCGACGCCGCTGCTGGAGCGTCTGGTGGAGCTCGCCGAGGAGTATATCGACGCTGAGTGCAAGACGGAGGAGAAGCGCCAGTACTTTAGCTTCGACAGCAAGTTTGAGCGCCTGGCCTATCGCCGCGTGGAGAAGGATCCGCGCGAGCTGGTGCAGGTCGAGGTTCCCTTTGACCGCCTGTACTCCGACATGGCGTTTGCCTACATCCGCCAGCAGGATTATGTGAGTGCTCGGAATGCCCTGATGCAGGCCGTGCGTTGGGATCCCATGAACTGCAACTATCGCTTGGACTTGGCCGAGCTGTTCCGCGCGCTCGAGGACAAGCAGGAGTGGGCATCGCTCTCGTTCTCGGTGCTGGAGCGCGCGAGCGACGGTAAGTGCGCCGCACGCGCCTACACCAACTTGGGTCAGTACTTCTTGGAGCCCGAGACCGAGAACATTTCGGCTGCCGTGGGCTGCGCGCGTCTGGCGCTGCGCCTGGCGCCCAACGATGCGCATACGACGCGCCTGCTCAACAAGATCCATACCACCTATCCGGATGCCGCGGACGAGAGTGACGACCATGTGATGGGTGAGCTCGCCCTGCAGGGCGTGCCGACCTCGCCTTCGGCCGAGATTGCCATCTGCCTGATCATGTGTGCGACCGACGCTGCGAGCGACGGCGACAAGCAGGAGGCTACGCGCCTGACGGTCCGTGCCCGCGACCTGGTGGGCGAGGAGGCATGCGCGGCGATCATTAAGCTGGTGCGCGAGAGCGACGCCGAGCTCAACGCCGAGCGCAAGGCTAAGCGCGAAGCTACGGGCAAGGGTTCCGATGGCGCCAAGGAGGCCGGCGATGCCCAGTAAGCGTGAACGCAAGCTCATTTCCAAGAATCGCTCGGCACATCACGAGTACTTTATCGATGAGACTTTTGAGTGCGGCATTGAACTGAGCGGCACCGAGGTCAAGTCGATTCGCGAGCGCGCCTGCCAGATCACCGATACCTTCGCGCTGATCCGCGGCGGTGAGTGCTGGCTCGTCGGCCTGCATATCCACCCTTATAGCCATGGTGGCGTGTGGAATCGCGATCCCGACCGTCGGCGTCGTCTGCTGCTGCATCGCAAGGAGATCGACTTTCTCGACGGCAAACTTCGCAACCGTGGTTATGCGCTGGTTCCGTTGGAGCTCTACTTTAATACCGACGGCCGCGTAAAGTTGCTGCTGGGCCTGGGCCGAGGCAAGAAGCTCTACGACAAGCGCGAGGACATGGCCAAGCGTGATGTCCAACGCGAGATAGATCGCGCTCTTAAAGAACGCAACCGCTAGGAGCGAGTTCACGGGAAGGTGCCCTACCGCGCCCGCCCCGTCTTCCTTGCTGTTTTGCCATATATTTCCAAAAAACGGCGTCCGTTATGGGCGCCGCTTTTTATGGGTACATACAGCCTTAAGGTTCAATCCCGGGTTAGGGGAGTACTTGTTATGGACAAAACTGCATTCTTTACCATGCCGAGCGGTCTGTATGTGGTGAGCGCCGCGGCAGACGGGCTGCGCGCCGGCTGCGTCATCAACACGGCGGTGCAGGTGACGGCAGCACCACCTCGCATCTCGGTTTCCGTAAACAAGGAAAATGTGACCGCTGGCGTGATCGAGACTGCCAAGGCCTTTGCGCTGACCGTGATCGACCAGACGGCGGATATGCTCTACATTGGCAACTTTGGATTTCGCACCAGCAGCGATTATGACAAGTTTGCCAAATACGAGACCCGCGAGACGGCTCTGGGCATGCCCTATGTGCCCGAGCACGCGACGGCCCTGTTTAGCTGCCGTTTGATCGACACTGTGGATGTGGGCACGCATCTACTGTTTATCGGCGAGGTCGAGGATGCCGAGCGCCTGAGCGACGAGACGCCGCTCACCTACGATTACTACCATAAGGTCCTGAAGGGCAAGACGCCTCCGAAGGCGTCCTCGTATCAAGGCTAGAAATGTTTTAAAAATACTTGCATTATATTATTGAGAATCTATACTAATAGATGAAGTACATCACCAGTCGCGTTCGAGAGGAGAACATCATGGCTGAGGAGAAGAAGACGTATAAGTTCGTGTGCATCGTTTGTGGCTACGAGGTTGAGGTCGACACGCCCGAGCTGCCCGAGGACTACGTGTGCCCGGTCTGCGGCGTCGGTCCCGATCAGTTTGAGCTCGTCGAGGAGTAGCTCGTCGGCACGCGGCTCACGGCAACACATAGCTCTGTCCAAGGGTCCCGGTCGGATATCCCGGCCGGGACCCTTTTCCTCCGCCCCCAAGGGATCACGGTTGCTGTTGGCCGATCCTGTCTGTTGTGAGTCCGGCCGACCTTTTGTCTCAATCTGTAACATCTAACGGTGGAAATTGGGTCCACTTGTTACAGATTGAGACAAACGGAGCTGTCCCTCGGAATGATCTCGATCTGTAACATCTAACGGCTCGAAACGGGTCTTCCTGTTACAGATCGAGACGTTTGCCTGGGTAGGTGCCCCGTCCCATTACATCCCTGTCAACAACACGACATCGAGAATCGTCACGATGGCACCGATCCCTACGAGCAGCGCGTTGAGCGGGCGCGAATTGGCATATTTGCCCATGACGCGGCGTGAGCTGGTGAGCCGTATGAGCACAAAGACCGTAATCGGCAGCTGAAGCGACAGCAGCGCCTGACTCCAGATGAGACCTTCAAAAGGATTTGGGACGACCAGGCACGCCGTCACTGCGCCGACGAAACAGGCCGCCACCCCGATCGAGGAATGTCGGTCGTGGATGTCGTATTCCTCGTCGAACATGCCCGCGGTGATGGTGCCCGCCGCCATGCCCGCCGTCACACTACTCGAGAGGCCCGCAAACAGCAGCGCTACCGCAAAGATGGTCGAGCTCGCCGGGCCCAAGATGGGGGAGAGCGTGGCCGCTGCGACGGCGAGGTCGTCTACGACCATGCCGTGCGCAAAGAAGGTCGTTGCGGCAAGGATGACCATGGCCGAGTTGATTGCCCAGCCCACGCCCATTGAAAAGATCGTGTCGAAGAGCTCGTAGCGCAGACGTTCTTCGATAACCTGCTCGCCTTGGCCTTCGAAGTGCATGGATTGGATGACCTCGGAGTGCAGGAAGAGATTGTGTGGCATAACGACCGCACCCAGGACACTCACGATGATCGCGGCAGAGCCAGTGGGCATACTGGGCGTGATCCAGCTTGCGGTTGCTTGCGGCCAGTCGACTTTGACCAGCGCGAGCTCTGCTAAAAACGAGAGTCCTACCACACCCACGAAGGCGATGATCCAGCGTTCGGCGCGCTTGTAGGAGCTCGTCATGAGCATCGCCATCGATACTGCCGCCACGATGACGCAGCCCGCGCGCACGGGCAGCCCAAAGAGCATTTGAAGGGCAATCGCGCCACCCAGGACTTCGGCCATGGCGGTGGCGACAGTCGCGAGATAGGCACTGGCGAGTACCGTGCGTCCAACGAAGCGGGGGAGGTAACGTGTCGTGGCCTCGGCAAGGCAGGCGCCCGTGGCGATGCCCAAGTGCGCCGCGTTGTGCTGCAGCACGATGAGCATAATCGTGGACAGCGTGACGATCCACAGCAGCGCGTAGCCAAACTGCGAGCCCGCGGCCATATTGGAGGCCCAGTTGCCCGGGTCGATAAAGCCGACGGTCACGAGCAGCCCGGGGCCGATATGCCGCGCGATGTCTAGACCTCCGTGACCGCCGGTGCGTCGGGAGCCAAAGTGTTGTTTGAGATGGTTGAGCATGGTGCGCTCCTGTGTGCCGTTTGCTTGACGCCGCAAAGGATACCCGTTTTAAGCTTAAAAGTTAACCAAGACTAACAAAATTGTTGTATTTGAATGGGATGGTGAAAGGGGGCTGCCGAAATGTCTCGATCTGTAACAACTAGGGATGGAAATTGGGTCTAGGTGTTACAGATCAAGACAGGAAGAAATGGTCCTATGGAAAATCTCGATCTGTAACAGCTGACCGCCAAAACCGGCCCTTCATGTTACAGATTGAGACATTCGGAACCGTCTCTCGAAAACATCTCAATCTGTAACAGTTAGTCGTCGAAATTGGGTCTTACTGTTACAGATTGAGATGTTTGAAGAGGTGAGTTTGCAGGCCGAACTTGGGGCCTATGTTGTCGCCCTTGAGGTCGGCGGTGTCCACTCGTAGGGCGTGCGTTACGCGATTGTTTCGAAACGGGTGGGAAACACAACGGGCCGGCGATGCTCCTAGTATGCCTATTCAACTGACTGTCTAATATCTAGGGGAGGATCGCGATGCAGGCAGATTCCGCTCAGCAGCAGGGCCTTTACCGCCCCGAATTCGACCACGATGCATGTGGTATCGGCGCGCTTGCCGATATCAACGGTGAGCGCCATCACCAGATTCTGGACGACGCACTGTCCATTCTGGTCAACTTGGAGCACCGCGGCGGCACGGGACTCGAGAAGAACACCGGCGACGGCGCTGGCATCCTGTTCCAGGTTCCGCATCACTTTTTCCGTAAAGAGGCCCAAAAGTGCGGCCAGATTTTGCCGGCAGAGGGCGACTATGGCGTGGCCATGCTGTTCTTCCCGCAGGACGACAAGGGCGTAGAGGATGCCCGCCGCGTGTTTGAGGAGGGCTGCGCCGAGGCCGGCGTGCCGCTGCTCTTTTGGCGCGAGGTTCCGGTCGACCCGCACGACCTGGGCGAGACGGCCCGCGCCTGCATGCCTACTATCCTGCAAGCCTTCCTGGGGCGCCCCGACGACACGCCCGCCGGCGATGCCTTTGAGCGTCGCCCGTACGTGTGCCGCCGCACCATCGAAAAGAAGGCCGACGCCGAGTTTGCCCTGCGCGACAAGATCTTCTACGTGTGTTCCATGAGCTCGCGCACTATCGTGTATAAGGGCATGCTGGTCGCCACGCAGATGCGCCGCTTCTTCATCGATCTCAACGACGCCGCCGTCAAGACGGCCGTGGCGCTCGTCCACTCGCGCTACTCCACCAACACCACGCCCAGCTGGGAGCGCGCGCACCCCAACCGCTTTATCATCCACAACGGCGAGATCAACACCCTCAAGGGCAACGTCAACTGGATTCGCGCCCGCGAACCCAACCTGTACAGCCCCGTGCTGCAGCACGATCTTGAGCGCGTGATGCCCATCATCAACCGCGAGGGTTCCGATTCTGCGATTCTGGACAATGTGCTCGAGTTCCTGGTCATGAACGGTCGTCCGCTTACGCGTGCCGCGTCCATGTTGCTGCCCGAGCCGTGGGACCACAACGACAGCCTGAGTGAGGAGCGCCGCGCCTACGACGCTTACCAGTCCATGCTCATGGAGCCGTGGGATGGCCCGGCGGCCATCGCCTTTACCGACGGTCGCACGCTGGGCGCCGCCCTCGACCGTAACGGCCTGCGCCCCGCCCGCTACTATGTGACGCGCGACGGTCGCTTTATGCTGGCAAGCGAGGTGGGCACCATCGAGGTGAGCCCCGAGAACATCCTGACGAGCGGCTGTCTGGGGCCGGGCCAGATGCTCGAGGTCGACTTTGCCCGCGGGCGCGTCATCTACAACGACGAGCTGCGCGCCCGTTACGCCAAAGAAAAGCCCTACCGTGATTGGATTTGAACTGCCTCCCATTTCTTGGACATGAGAAATGGGAGGCTTTCTTTATGCGCGTTGATTTGAGAGTGAAGCATGAT
>CALLSU010000068.1:0-4404 GCA_938011935.1 uncultured Collinsella sp. | reverse complement strand
CATCGACGCATTGGAACAAGCTGACAAGAGCGTCGACGCGCTGGTGCAAGCCGTCGCCGCCGACAAGCCCGAGGTTGTTGTCGACCTGGGTGATATCTCGCGCCGCCTGCACGAGCTGGCCGAGAACCTCAAACTCATCATTGATGGCACCGATGAACACTACGTGTATTCGCTGCAGGTCAATCGCAGACTTCGTGCCGGCGGAGAGTCGATGACCGCAGAGCGCATCGACATTGGCGAGGCTTTGGCAACCGAGTGGCTACCCGAGGTTCACACGGCTATCTTTGCCTCGGCGACCATGACGGTGTCCAAAAGCTTTGAGCACTTTAACCATGCGGTCGGCCTTGATCGCATCGGTGCTTCAACGTCGTCATCGCTGCACTTGGACTCGAGCTACGACTTCGATTCGAATATGGCCGTGGTTGTGGCTGGGGATATTCCCGACCCGCGCGACCGCGAAGGCTATCTTTCGGCGCTCGAGCGTGTGCTGGTCGACGCCCATCTTGCCATGGGCGGATCGGTGCTCACGTTGTTCACCAATCGGCGCGACATGGAGGACCTATACGCCCGCGTTGAGCCCAAGATGGCCCGTGCGGGTCTGGAGCTCAACTGCCAGCAGCGCAACTCATCTCCTCGTCGCCTGCGCGACCGGTTTATCAACGAACCGACCTCGTCGCTTTTTGCGCTCAAGGCCTTCTGGGAGGGGTTTGATGCCAGCGGCGAGACGCTGCGCTGCGTCATCATTCCCAAGTTGCCGTTCTCAAGCCCCACGGACCCGCTCTCGTGCGAGCGCAACCTGCGCGAAGACCGCGCATGGGCGCGCTATTCGCTGCCCGAGGCGGTGCTCGAGGTTAAGCAGGCCGCGGGGCGTTTGATTCGCTCGTCGACCGATAGCGGTGTGCTGATCTTGGCGGATCCTCGCTTGGTGACGAAGGGCTATGGCAAGAAGTTCTTAACGTCGCTGCCCACGAGCTCCTACCAGCGCATCGAATCGGCGCAGATCGGGCACTATCTACAGCTGTGGCGTGCACGCCACGAGCGGCGGCGCTAAAGCGGACAGACGAGGGTTTTTGCCATATCGCACAGACGCTTTGACAGGGCGGGGTCATCCAAGATGCGGATGGCTCCGCCCGCTGCGATTATCTGGCTCAGCAGCCAACGCTCGGAGCCGTAATGTACGGTTACCGTTGCCATGTCTGTCCCGCTGCGCTCGATTAGGGTGATGCCGGCCCAGTCCAGATGCTCCGCCATATCGAATGGCATCAAGAGCTTTGCGCTACGCTGCGTCCGGGCAAGGGAATCGTGGAGGGATGCAACGTCCGGTACGTGAGGCACGACGGAGTCTTCCGTCAAGGCGAGTCCCTCGATTTTATCCATGCGATAGGTGCGCTGCTCATCGACCGCGATGTCCCAGGCAATCAGATATGTTTGGTCGCCGTTTGCCGTAATGCGCAAGGGGTCGACCAGACGCTCGCGTGGCCGTGCATCGTCCATCGAGCGATACGAGATGAGGCAGCGAACGCCGTCCTGAATGGCGCAGCTCAGCTGCTGCCAGTGCGACCCGTGGTTGACGGTGTCAGAGACGCGCTGGTTATAGCCGAGCTCTTCGGGTAGAAGAGCATGTCGAATTCGAGCCGCCGCCTGGGGCTCGATCCCCAACGATTCAAGTTCGTGGTTGAGCACAGCGCCCTCGGCGGCACTCAGGCGCAGCGGTAGTACACGCCCGGCGTCACCGGTGAGGACCACGCGCTCGCCGTGGCATTCGCAGATGATACGCGCACCCGATTCTCGGTCCGCGAGCGTCGAGACGATCTCGAGAATCTCGTCGAGCGACGCCCCCGTGATGTCAAAGCGACTGCAAATCTCGGTTCGTGTCATGCCGCTCTCGCCGGCGGCGTAGAGGGCCTCCATGATGTCGATGGCGCGCGAGAGCCTCTGCTCGCTGGTGAGTTTACGCACGGGCATGCTCGTGCACCGTCCTTTCAATGAGGTGGTTCCACGCCTGCTTGAGCGATTTGGGGGCCATGGGCCTCATGCCGTCCATGGCGTGGGCCATGCAAAATGAGGCGGCGGCTTCAAGATCGCGCACGTCAACGGTCCAAGTCCATCCCGAATCGGTGTGTGCGAGCTCACCTCGCCCGCGCGTGAGGCCGTTGATCATATCGATCTGCGTCTGCGGGGCGAACGAGAACGTAGCCGCAACGGGCGGGCGGTCGGCAAAATCGAATTCAAAGAACAGGTAGTCGCTGAGGTTGAAGTCCGCAGGGATAGCGTAGGCCTTTGAGGGGCGCCAAGCGCGAACGATACGGTCGCAGCGGAATGTCCTGATGTCGTCGGTGGCATTGTCGAGGCCGCAGAAGTACGCAACGCCCTCGCGCTCGAACATGCCGTAGACGCAGACGGTACGCTCTTTCTGCTCACCGCGTCCGTTCTGATATAAAAATCGCAGCGCGCATCGCTCGGCAAAGGCGCTCCATACCGCATCGACGGTGGGAGAGCGGCGGATCGGTGCTTCGTCCGCCGTCGTCCTGCCGGTGAGGTAGGCAATCTTGGAACGAATATCGGCAAGCGGCGCGGCAAAAGTGGATGAGCCGGCCGCTATTGTCTGGTCGATAGCGTTGAGCAGGATATCGGCGTCGTCTGCGGTGATGAGGCCGCCTGCCGCAAACGTGTGCTCGCGGTCGATTGTCCACGAGCTTTCCTCGGTCTCCTGCGCACCGGCGGGGCGAACTTCCTTGATTAGGATGCCGCGTTCGAGCAGTTTGTCACGATCGCGCCGAAACTTGCGCTTATCCGAGTCGATGTTGCCCGAGCCATATCCCAGGTCAGAATCCAAGACGATCTGCTCGGTCGTCAGCGGTTCGGGGGAGCTGTTGAGCACAAAGAAAAGATTGAGGATGCGCTGGGCCGTTTTATCGAAACTGGGCTCCGAATTCCCCTGTTTAATTGTCTCGGTCGTGTCGCTTGCCGTCATAGAGTCCTCGCATGAGAAGGTGGTTTGCTGCCATGATTTTAGTCCGATATGGAGATTAGGCTATATCCTTGTCCGCTCGGGGCGTTAAGATGGCCCGAATTCGGTCGTTTGCGCTCGCTCGGGGTATACTTTCGACTATATACGGTTCTAATGTGCATACATTGGGCCTATTTGTCGGATTATGGATGTGGAGCGCACATGGCGAACACCCAGAACTATATTAACCACCTGCTGCAGAACACCGGCATTACGCCGGCATGCAGCGAAGAAGAGCGCTTGGCTGCCGAGGATATCGCTCAGATCTTCCGCAACCACGGCTTTGATCCCGAGGTTCAGGAGTTCAATGCCCCGGCGCCCAGCAGGTTGGCATTTGCCGTTACCGGTATTCTTGCGTTTGCCGGCGCCCTGCTGATGGGCATCGGCGGCGGCATCGGCTTGGTCGGCACCTTGCTGGCCATTGTCGGCGCCGTTCTTTACGTGCTCGAGCGCACGGGCCACCCCGTGGTTTCACGCCTGGGCAAGACGGGCGTGAGCCAAAATGTCATCGCCTACCACAGGGCCTCGGGCCCGCTCGCGTCTCCGCGCAACCGCCCGGTGGTCGTTGTCGCACACTACGACTCTCCCCGTGCTGAGCTGCTCGCCCGCGAGCCCTATGCTTCGTATCGTGCGCTCATCGCCAAGCTGTTGCCCGTTGCCACGGTTGCCCCTGCTGCCGTTGCCATCTTGCGTATCCTGCCGCTCCCCGGCGCGCTCAAGGTTCTGCTGTGGATTGTCGCGATCCTCGCTTCCCTCGTTGCGCTCGCCAACGCGGCAAACATCATTTCTAACCGCTACATTCTTCCCTATACGTCCGGCGCGGTGTGCAACAAGTCTTCTGTCGCCGCTATGCTCGGCGTTATGGACAACGTTGCTCCCTTCCAGGGCGAAAACGAGTTTCCCGACGATGTTCCGTTCGATACCTATTTTGGGGAGCAGAAGCGTCGTGCCGAGGAGATGGCGCGCGCAGCAGCGGAGTATGCCGCGGCCCAGCAGCAAAACGACTACGGCAATACCATCGAGTATGAAGAGCCTACCTACGCCGAGGACGAGTTCGGTCAGCCGATTGCTCCCGACGCTCAGGCCGAGCCCGAACAGGGTGAGGATTTCGACGAGCAGATCGAGGGCTTTGAGGGTGCGTCTGCCGACGAGACGCTGATTGGCGCCATCGTGCCCGAGGATCAGAATCAGGCTGTCCAGGCCGAAGAGTTCAATGACGAGGTTTCCGCTGCCGAGCCGGCGGAGGAGCCTGTCGCGGCCGAGCCCGAGCCCAAGCTCTATCGCAATGCCGCCGGCAACATCCGCTTTGGTTCGGATGCCATCCGTGCGCTCGGGATGCTTCCCGAGTCCTGCACGCTCGATTACGAGGAGGGCGAGGAGCCGACGTTTGAGCC
>CALLSU010000067.1:0-9743 GCA_938011935.1 uncultured Collinsella sp. | reverse complement strand
CGTCAAACGCGGCGAGCAGCTGCTGGGCGTCGGGGCGGTAGTCCTCGCCATAGGTGGCGGGGGCGATGCGGACGACGCGGTGCGTCAGGCCCTTGAACTCAGGGGAGACGGCGCGCGCCGCGCGGCCCACGGCAACAGCGAAGCTGATCAGAGTCGGCGGAACGTTGAGCTCGCCGGCCTCGTCCTCAAACGAGCCGCTCATGGAGTCCTTGCCGCCGATGGCGCCGGCACCCAGGTCGACTTGGGCCATGAGGGCGCCCAGGACGGCTGCTGTGGGCTTGCCCCAGCGCTCGGCCTCGGTGCGCAGACGCTCGAAGTACTCCTGGAAGGAGAGATAGGCGCGTTTGTGCTCAAAGCCGGCAGCCACAAGTTTGGCGATGGACTCGACCACGGACAGATAGGCGCCCGCAAACTGGTCGGCCTCCATCAGATAGGGGTTGAAGCCCCATGCCATGGCGCTTGCCGTGGTGGTCTCGCCGTCCACGGGGAACTTGGCGACCATGGCAGAGCTCGGGGTGAGCTGCGTCTTGCCGCCAAAGGGCATGAGCACGGTTGCGGCACCGATGGTGGAGTCGAAGCGCTCGGAAAGGCCCTTGTTGGAGGCAACGTTGAGGTCGGTGACAAGCGAGGTCATGCGCTCGGCAAGCGTGGTGCCGGCCCAGCTGGGCTGCCACACGCTGCGGGCGCAGACGTGAGCAGTCTGATGCTTGGGCGCACCGTTGGAGTTGAGGAACTCACGGGACAGGTCGACGATGGCGACGCCGTTCCAGGCCATGCGCATGCGCGGCTCGGCGGTAACCTCGGCGATAACGGTCGCCTCGAGGTTCTCCTCGGCGGCGTAGCCCATGAACTCCTCGACATCACCGTCGGCGACGGCGCAGGCCATGCGCTCCTGAGACTCGGAAATGGCGAGCTCGGTGCCGTCCAGTCCGTCGTACTTCTTGGTCACGGTGTCCAGGTCGACATACAGGCCGTCGGCAAGCTCGCCCACGGCGACCGAGACGCCGCCGGCGCCAAAGTCGTTGCAGCGTTTGATCAGACGGCAGGCGTCGCCGCGGCGGAACAGACGCTGCAGCTTGCGCTCGACCGGGGCGTTGCCCTTCTGGACCTCGGCGCCCGAGGTCTCGATGGACTCGGTATTCTGGGTCTTGGAGGAGCCGGTGGCGCCGCCGATGCCGTCACGGCCGGTGCGGCCGCCCAACAGGATGATCTTGTCGGTGGGGGCGGGGCACTCGCGACGCACGTGGTTTGCCGGGGTAGCGCCCACGACGGCGCCGACCTCCATGCGCTTGGCGACGTAGCCGGGGTGATAGAGTTCGTTGACCTGACCGGTGGCAAGGCCGATCTGGTTGCCGTAGCTGGAGTAGCCGGCGGCAGCAGTGGTCACGAGCTTACGCTGCGGCAGCTTGCCCTCGAGCGTCTCGGACACGGGGACGGTGGGGTCGCCGGCGCCGGTGACACGCATGGCCTGGTACACGTAGCTGCGGCCCGACAGCGGGTCGCGGATGGCACCGCCCACGCAGGTGGCGGCACCGCCGAAGGGCTCGATCTCGGTCGGGTGGTTGTGGGTCTCGTTCTTAAAGAGGAACAGCCAGTCCTGGTCCTCGCCGTCGACATCGACCTTCACCTTGACGGTGCAGGCGTTAATCTCCTCGGACTCGTCGACATCGGTCATGACGCCGGTCTTCTTGAGGTACTTGGCGCCGATGGTGCCCATGTCCATGAGGCAGACGGGCTTGGTGTCGCGACCGAGTTCGTGGCGCATCTCCATGTAGCGGTCGAAGGCCTGCTGCACCACGGCGTCGTCGATCGTCACGTCGTCCAGGACGGTGCCGAAGGTGGTGTGGCGGCAGTGATCGGACCAGTAGGTGTCGATCACGCGGATCTCGGTGATGGTGGGGTCGCGATCCTCATCGCGGAAGTACTGCTGGCAGAAGGCGATGTCCGCCTCGTCCATGGCAAGGCCGCGCTCGGAAATAAAGGCGGCAAGGCCGGCTTCGTCGAGCTCGCGGAAACCGTCGAGCACCTCGACGGGCTGGGGCTCGGGGGTCTCCATGTACAGCGTCTCGGGCAGGTCGAGCGAGGCGATGCGCGCCTCGACGGGGTTCACCACGTAGTGCTTGATGGCATCAATGGCGGCCTCGTCCAGAGCGCCCGAGATCATATAGACCTTGGCGGAGCGCACGGCGGGGCGCTCGCCCTGGCTGATGAGCTGCACGCACTCGCTGGCGGAGTCGGCGCGCTGGTCAAACTGGCCAGGCAGGAATTCGACGGCAAAGACGGCGCCATCGCTTGCGGGGAGCTCGTCGTAGGTCACATCGACCTGGGGCTCGCTAAAGACGGTCGGCACGCAGGACCGGAAAAGCTCCTTGTCGATGCCCTCGACGTCGTAGCGGTTGATAATCCTCAGGGCCTCGATGCCCTTGATGCCGAGAATTTCGGTCAGCTCGCCCTTGAGCTGCTGAGCCTCGACGTCGAACCCGGGTTTCTTCTCCACGTAGATACGAGAGACCATTGGTTCCTGCCTTCCTGATCGGTTGGGCGTACGGTACGGTATGCGGCAGCGGTCGGTTTGCGGGGTCTGCCCTGCGGTCGCCTTGAGCCACATGTTTGTAAACCTCACTATGATACGACAGCTCGCGGCGCGTTGAGGACGGCGAGGGTGCTACAGTGAAGCGCAAACAAGAGAAAGGCATCACATGGCATTCGTTTCGCTCGCCATCATCGCACTCGTGTCCTTTGCGAGTCCTTTTATCGCCTCGGCGATTCCCGGAAAACCCGTTCCCGAGACGGTCTTTTTGCTCGTGCTCGGCGCGGTACTGGGACCCCATATGCTCGGCGTCATCCATGTGGATGCCGAGGTCTCGCTGGTGTCCGAGCTGGGCCTGGCCTTTTTGTTCCTGCTCGCCGGTTTTGAGATCGACCCTAAGAACATTACGGGTGTGGAGGGGCGCTACGGCTTGGCGACGTGGGCCGTCACGTTTGGCATCGCCTGGCTTGCCGTGCGCTTTACGCCGTGGTTCTCGGTCAGCCATTTCGACGGTATCGCCGTGACGCTCGCCCTTACTTCCACGGCGCTCGGCACGCTTGTGCCCATCATGCGCGAGCGCTCGCTCACCGGCACGCGCGTTGGCGACTCGATTCTCGCGTATGGCACTTGGGGCGAGCTCGGTCCCGTGCTCGCCATGTCGGTGCTGTTGTCTGCCCGCACTGGCATCCAAACGCTCGTTATCCTTGGCTTGTTTGCGGTGGTTTGCGTGTTGCTGGCCGTGGTCCCGAGCCGCTCCAAGCGCGTCGGCAGCCGCTTCTTTGCATTTGTTGAGGAGCGCGCCGATACCACGTCGCAGACCTTCGTGCGCCTGACGGTGCTCATCCTGGTCACGCTCGTGGCATTCTCGGCTGTCTTTGATCTCGACATCGTGTTGGGTTCTTTTGCCGCCGGCTTTGTCCTGCGCTATATCATCCCCGAGGGCAACCATACGCTCGAGACCAAGCTCGACGGTCTGGCCTACGGTTTTTTGATTCCGGTGTTCTTTACCGTATCGGGCGCAAAGATCGATCTGACGGCCGTGGCGTCGCGCCCGGGTCTGCTCGTGGGCTTTATCGTGGCGTTGTTGATTATTCGTGCCGTGCCCATTCTTATTTCCATGAGCATTTGTCCTGCGACGCGCGATGTGTCGGCGTATGGTCGCATTACCGTGGCCCTGTACTGCACCACGGCGCTGCCGATCATCGTTGCCGTTACGAGCGTTGCCGTCAACGCGGGCGCGCTGTCGCAAGATATTGCGTCGGTCATGGTTGCCGCCGGTGCCATCACGGTGTTCTTGATGCCATTGCTCGCGCAGCTCTTCTACCGCGTGGTGGATGCCGCACCGGTCGCCGCCGTGGCAGAGGTTGCCGAGCATCCATCCGATGCGCTCGACATCTTGCGCGCCCACCACGACCTAGCGAGCTTGCTCGCGCGCGAGCATGAGCTGCTGACTTCACATGGCCATGGTCTCGTATTCGAGGGCCTGCCTACGCTCGATACGATTGCCGAGCGTCTTTCTGCCGAGGCGGCGAGCGGCCACATCGATGCCCGCATCGTGGACGCGGCGCACCTACTTGCCGATAAGACCTATGGAGACGAGGTCGACCCGTCCGAGCTGACCCAGTGCGAGCGTCGCCGCTTGGAGCGCGCCAAGCTCGCCGTACGCGAATACCGCCGCCGCATGCTGGAACTCTATGCGCGCGAAGAAGCCGAAGACGACGACGGTAAATAACGAGATGCTTCCCTAGGGGAAGGCGCGTCCCACTTTAAAGATCCGAAACGGGACGCAGTTTCCGCATCGGCCCCCATCGGGAAGCCACATCCCAGAATGGACGCTCAGAGCGGGATGCAGTTTCCGCGAGAGATCCGTTGCGGAAACGGTATCCCAGAATCGGCGTTCAAAACGGTCCCCAGTTTCTGCAAGGAGGTCCTGGGGGAAACCGTGCCCCGTTCTGATTCGAAATGCTGGTACATAGTTTCCCTTTCATAACAAGAGAAAGCGCGCTACCTGTGGTTGATGCAGGCAGCGCGCCTCTTGCATAAAGCTCTGCTGAGGCTTGAAATTAGCTCGCTATGTAAATTAGGAAACATTAATTGCCAATACTTCAAATTCTGAAATTAGACAATGCATTTCTTGAGTCTTAATTGCAAATATCGGATATATTCGAAATAATGAAAGACGATTAAGCTATTTGATTTCAAAGGAGCGATGAAGCGATGGCGTACAAGACGCTCGAAAAACTCTTTTATGCAGATCCAAGCTCCGATCGTTATGCTTGCCATGACGAGCTGCTGCGCGAGCGCCTTACTGCCGACGGCACGGTGCGGACTGGAATTCACCTTGAGCATGGTGAACTGTTCGCTTGTGTTCCTTTGAGCCTGTCCGTTGCTAGCGAGCGGATCCTCAGAAAAGAGCGAAAGATTTCCAACCTGTGGAACAGCTTGCCTTATGTGGCTTTGGGGGCCTCGATTCGTTCGCTGGTGCTTGAGGAGGTTGTTTTCAGCAACGAGATGGAGGGTGTGCACAGCACGCGGCGCCAGATTGAAGCGGCGCTGGAGTCTGCGGAGGATGCTGCGGCCGAACTTTGCGGTGCCGCCGAAAAGGAGCACACTCCTTTTATTGAATTCGCTCGCCTCTACCTTCAGCTGGTAGATGGTTCAAGTCGTCCCGGCAAACCCGAGGATATCCGCGAGATTTTCGATGCCGTCACTAAGGGCGTGCTTGACCCGAAGGACCGTCCGGATGGCAAGATGTTCCGTTTGGGTCCCGTTGTGATTGAGAACAGTCGGGGCAAGATTCTCCATCAGGGTGTTTCCTCGGAGCCCGAAATCATTGACCTCCTTGGCAAGATGATAGAGTTGGGCAATCGCGAAGATGTCCCAAGCCTCTATGCAGCCTCAATCTGCCATTTTCTCTTTGAGTATATTCACCCTTTCTATGACGGTAACGGGAGAACGGGGAGGTATCTTCTCGCGTTGAGCCTGAACGAGACGTTGTCGCAGCCTACGGTGTTGTCGCTCTCTAGGACGATTGCTGAGAATAAAACCGCATATTACAAGGCGTTTGACGTGGTGGAGAGGCCCCTTAACGGTAGCGAGGCTACTCCGTTTGTTGCAATGATTCTTGATTTGGTCGAGCAAGCGCAAGATGCCGTTCTGAGCGATTTGGCCGAAAAGCGCGTACAACTCGATGATCTCAAGCGGGCGATCGATGAGCTCGACGATACGTTTACCGAAAGGGCAAAAGATATTCTGTTTTATGCGGCACAGATGCATATCTTCGGTGCCTTTGGCGAATCTACGCTTGATGGTGTGTCGGGCTATCTCGATGTGACAAAGCCGACAGCGAGTAGGTCATTGTCGAGCCTAATCGCTGCCGGATATTTAGAAAAGGTGTCCGCAAGGCCGCTCGTGTGCAAGATGACGGTGGCGGGACTTAATCTGCTCGGGCTAGAGTGAACATCGGTTATCAGACAAATGAACACTCCGAGCGTTTGCCCACCATTCCTCCATGGTGTGAAATCGCTCTTATCCCATTGAGACGCCTTTGAGGTTGCCAATGGACTGTTGCGGCAAGCGGTGAAAGCTATGATTCAATTTCGTTTGTCACATACGCCAGGAGTTCATCGTCTAAGGCCTTCAGAGAGTTCTTGATTTCCCGCCTGCGCTCGCGAGCCTGTTCGATTTTTGCATCACATTCTCGTTTTGCCTTGAAGTCGAACGGGCTGAAAAAGGAACGTCTGCTCTTAAGCTCTCGAAGTTCGTTCCCCAGCCGGTCAAATTCATCTTCGAGCGCTTGTTTTTGCGTCTTTTTAACAGGATTATCTAACCAGTATTGGGCTTGGAGCTCTGCTTCTTTTTCAGCGCGCTCACGTTCCTTCTTCTTCTCGGAGTCGTATTCGTCACGCTTTGCCATGTCCTCTTTGAGGCGTTCCTTTCGTAACGTGATCGCCTCGGCATTTAGTGAAAAGCCTTCCTTCACGCTATTTGACACATATGCGCCGTGGGCTCTCGTATAGGTTTTATGTCCTATGTTCAACTCTTCAATTACACATAAGTTTGACCACACATTGAACAATAGCTCGGGTGCCAAGATAAGACCTGTAATCGAATGGCCCTCAGTCTCTGTCTCTAAGAATTTAATCGCGGTTCTCAACGCTAATTCATATCGATTGTATACGAGCGTGCACATGTCGAAAGCGTCCTCTTCTGCGGACCGGTCGACGCCGCTGCCGTCAAGATAGTAATCAAAAATGATGTTGTTTTCCCGCTTGTCTCGCCATTTGGTTACACCGTCTACTACAGAGCTGTCGATGATGTTTGCTGCCGTAAAATACATTCGTGGTATCTCTTCAGTAAAGAGGTACTTCTCCATGTCTGTATCATTTAAAGCGTGGCGTTGGCTGTCGGAAATATCCGGAGACTTGAGCATTTCTTCCTTTGCTTTGCAAAAAGTAAAGGAAAGTTTGCCGATTGCTTCCCATTGGCTTTTTCTTATTTCGAGATGGGATGCCAGCGTACCTGCAATCAACGCGAGATTATCATCTGATGGTGTGTTGATTATTGGCTTGGCATACAAGGAGCTAACTGCTTCGATAATATCACCGAGGTGCAGTTTTAGACTTTTGATGACGCTCCACGCATGAATTAGGCCTTCACAGGTTTTTACTTCATTTGGAAGCAGCTGAAAGGTTTTGAGAAAACAGTCCGAAGATTCGCGAAGGCGATTGTTTTTAATTGTCAGTTGCCAGTCGATTGCTATTGACTTAATTGCCCAAGCATCAATGTTTTCCAAATCAATCTCTAACACCTTGTTCGCATATCGTTCGGCTTCGCAGAAGTTTCTGGTTTTGCATGCAGTTTTGGCCAACGTGAGCAGCCTTTCTGCATCGGCCGTCTTGTCTGTTTTCACCGTGCCTTCGACTTGAACAACGCCTTCAACCATCATTTTCTTTGCGGACTCGAGCGTATATTTCATACCGCAGTTTTGACAGACGAAGAAATCCCCATCTTTGACGATTTCGGTACCGCCGCAAAGTTCACATTTCAGGGCTTTCATGAAGCTAGACCTCTTTCTTTTCAACGATATATATCCATGCAAGAAGCGTTTCTTTGCGAATGAGAATCCGGGCAGTAATTCTTTTGCCGTCGCGATCTTCGATTAGCACCAAACCGGTTGGAAACAGATATGTCTGTCCGTGTGCAATCCCATTTCGAAGATGGCGAAATAGGCACTGCATTCTGTTTTCATCACCGCTGCGGCGCTCGATGGAGTTGTCCTCTCGGAGCGTTAGTTTGACATCCTTGTGTAGGACCGCTCTTGGGTGTTCGGCGCATATTTCTTTATCTAGGGCCATGTTCTCCAGAGTTCCATCAATGGTCTGGCTTCCTATGAAAATGAAAGAGGTTATCCCGGACTCCTTTAATAGCTTTCTCTCTAGTATCTTGATGGAGGGTCCGTTCCAACCTAATGACGTCAACGTTCGCTGCGTCGACAAAGCGGTCTTATCTTTTGCGATGGGTGCTTGCAAAACGTAGAACCGAAATAGCTCTGATAGCTCGTCTGGCGTAAAGCAATCTGATAGAGGGGCTCGATAACTCTCGAGTTTGAATTTAGTGCTGTCGCAGGAGTGTTGATAGTTTTCATTGACGTGTGATTTATTGGTTCCCATACCCGGCTTCCTTTAGCGCTTATTTATGATTTCCTGCTGACGGATATATGCTTTTAGTTGCTTACAAGTATCTTGGGCGTCGGGGAGCGAATTTGCTTTTACCGCTTTGTCGAGATTTTCGATAGCGATAGGTATCAAATTTGAAAGGGGCCGGTTTCCAGTTTTATCTGAAACGGGGTTTGCGTAGCGCATAGTTTCCAGAACGTCTGCGATTGCCGGTTTCAGATCGCTAGGTGCTTCTTCTAGGAGCAGTTCGAGTTTGATTTTGTTTGATTTCATTGAATTGGTAAGTGTCGAGACATGTTCTTCGACATCTGAGGTTTGACTCTCGGATGCATTTGCTACACACAACGTAATTACTGACGTGCCAAGTAAAAGGATGCTGAAACCCGAAAGAACGGACAGCGCATCGGTCTTTAGCGCTGCTCCGAAAAGAACTAGGGTCAGCTGGATTGCAAATGAAGCCCCCATGAGAACTGTCTTGGAAATACCAAGCAGCTTTAGTTTCTTTACGGGGTCATGAAGGAGGACTGCGACCAACAAGGAGAGCGCAACCAAAGAGAATGCGCTCTCAATCCAAAAGGTAGTTGAGGGTCCAAATAAAAGTACGGCCACGCTTTCGATAACTATGAAGAGGGCTACGGGGGTTGCCGCAACATATGCCTGTGTGTTCTTCATTATGACCTCCGTGCTCCGCACTCGGGACAGAATTTCTCGGTTCCAGAGAAGCGATATCCACACTCGGAACAGAACTTTGCAGCACTTTGCTGCGAATTGGTATCCGTTGGGATGGGCTGCGTCGCAGACGTGCTAGTCGCTTGCGAGAGTGCGTCTGTCATAACTGACCCCATGGTCCCGCCGACACCGGCCATTACGCCCAGGCCAATTCCCATGTTTGCGTATTCGCCAGTCGCTTCGTTTTGGGCCATCTTTTCGGCAACATCGAAGCTGCGCTCCTGTTGATAGGTATAGCCCTCGATTTGCCGTTTTTCTGCGCGTGCTTTTGCGGAGATTACGGTGCGCTGCGCCGCAGTTTCTTGTTCGATAATGCTGACCTGTTGTTTTATCTGCGCTTCGCGTACGTCGGCATATTGCTTGAAGTGGAGGTCCTTAAACTTCTCGTATACCGGATCACCTTCGGGTTTGACGATGGCGGTGACCAGCATTTGCGTTAATGAGAGACCGTATGCGGCAAAGTCGGGAAGCAGCTTGTTCTTAAGCGAGTCGGATAACTCTTCAAGGTGTGCATCAAGTTCGAAAATGGAGAGTTTTTGTTCGGTAATTACTTGTGCAAGATGAGTTTTTATTCGAGTTTGCAGGAAGGCTTTGAAATAATTGATCAGCTTGTCTTGGGAGAGCAAAGCTTCGGTTCCAACAAGCTTGAGAAGGAGCCTGCGGGGCTCTTTTACAGCAAGAGCCATCTCTCCGGACGCCCCGAGCGAGAGTGGAAATCCATAAGTCGGTTCCATGAACTGAATCTTGGAACTGGTTCCCCAGCGGATGCCCATCTGCTCGATGAGGTTAACAAAGTAGACCTCTGA
>CALLSU010000066.1:0-1892 GCA_938011935.1 uncultured Collinsella sp. | reverse complement strand
TCGAGTCCATGTGGTCGCAGACGCTCGTAATCCACATGCTGCGCTCCCCGCGCCTGCCAAGCCCGCGCGACCACGCCGCACCTGCGCTGTGCGTGCTCACCGTGCTGGGCCTGGCACTTGTCACCTGGCTGCCGGCAAGCCCCATCGCCGGCGCGCTGGGCCTCATGCCGCTGCCGCCGAGCTTCTTTGCGCTGCTCATCGGCATCGTCGCCGCCTACATCGCGCTCACTCAGCTGGCAAAGCGCCGCTACATTGCACGCCACGGCGAGCTGCTGTAGCAAGTAGACGGAAAACGCCCTGCCAGCTGCCGTTACCGCTACCACAGCTGCCGACGCCGCTGCCGTTACCTCTGCCGCCGCCGCAGTCTATCCCCCCAGCAGTTGCGGTGGAATAGTTCCTGTTTAAAGCCCCGTGACTTTAATTTAGGGACTATTCCACCGCAACTTATTGGAGGATTAGCTAGTCCTTGGGCGTCCAGGACCAGAAGAAGTTGATAAGGGCCACACGCGAGGCAGTATCGGTCTTCTTGTTGATTGAGGAAATGTGACGATAGAGCGTGGAGCGCGAAAGGAAAAGCGTTGTGGCGATGTCCTGAACGCTCTGGTCCGAAACGACCAAGACCTCAAGGATATCGCGCTCGCGCTCTGTAAGCCCAAAGGTGGCGACGAAGGCATCAAGGCGTTCATCGGACGTGAGTTCCGCTGCCTCCACGGGCTCGGGGTCGGAGCATGTGGGCGCAAGATCCCCACCAAGATCGTCGGTGGCAAGCGGCAGTCCGTCCTGCATCACGGCATCATCGGCTCGTTGCCCCAACTGCCCCAGCAGCGTAATCGCAATGCCCACAAACATCACGAGCGCCGCACCGACCGCAGCCAGCACGTTTTGACTCGAGATAATCGCCACTGCCGGCGCCGTCACGAACATCGAGCACACGTTGTTGACGACGCGACCCATGCACGGCCAAAAATATGACCAGCGCGCATAGAGCGAGACGGCGGCATATTTTGTGGTAAAGAACACCACGAAAAAGCCCGAGCCCAGATAAAAGATGATCGTGGCAGCGAGCTCGTTGCCGCCATTGCCGTCGACGATGAGCACAAAGAACGAAAGCGTGGACAACATGGCAGCGCATGTCATGCCGATATTCATATACGAACGGCCGCGCAGGTCAAATAGGACGCCGGCAGCCAACGAGCTCACGACAAGCAGCAGGCGCGGCCAGTCACCCAAATCAACGGCTCCGGTAGCATGCAAGGTTGTGAGACCCGCGTTGAGAGCGGCGAATACGCCGGAAAGATACGCCGTCGCCACGGTCAAGCGAGCTACGGTGCGGCGGAATGCCGCCTTTGCCTCGGGATCGTCTTGCCACTTGGCGCCATATTCCAAAGCATCTACCGAAAGCCCGGCAACGCTGGGTTCATAGTTGGGATTGGACTCGTCGCGCAGCTTAGCGCGTCGGGCGCCGTGGAGCAACGCCACCTGCGCGATCGCACAGACAACCAAAACAGCCTGCTGAGGAATGCCGGCAGGCATCACCATGTGGTTGAGAACCTGCACCAGAACGCCCGTGGCGTAAGAAAGTGCGGCGGCGCGCGCCAAGCAGGGCGTCCGCGCAAGGCGCCGTGCAAAGTTTGCGTAGGCAGTCGATCCGCAGTAGCCCAGTGCGCAGCACGCCACCAAACCGCCGGCAATTACCACCTCAACCTGAACCGCCATAATCAATAGCAGCAATGCCGCCACCAGCAAAACGCCCGTGACGTCACTCGTTGCGTCGATAGCATGGGGGCGGCGATAGTACAGAATGGGACGCACAAAAAAGCCAATCACGCTCGCGCCGATGACAAGGCTCTCATAAATAACGACCTCGTTTGGAGACACGAACTCGGCCATGC
>CALLSU010000065.1:0-3407 GCA_938011935.1 uncultured Collinsella sp. | reverse complement strand
TCGCAGGCCAAGGGGCGGCTGCGCTCCTCCACCATGTTCATCAAGGACGGCAGCGAGCTTATCGGGATGCTCTGCATCAACTTTGACGCCGCCAAATACAGCCGGATGGCGCAGGAGCTTCTGGCTCTCTGTGGGGCGCATCAGGAGCCAAGCCCCACGCTGGGCGTCGAAAATTTCGTCAGCAGCCTCCCCGACGCGGTGCAGGCTGCCATCGCCGATGTGACCGGCAGTGTCCTGCCTCCCGACCGCCTGACGATGGACGAAAAAATACGCATTGTGGACGACCTGCAGCAGGCAGGCATCTTCTATATGAAGGGCGCTGTCAGCGAGGTGGCAGCGCAGCTCGGCTCTTCGGAGGCGACGATCTACCGCTATCTGAGCAAACTGAAGGATTGACCCTTGCACTCCTACGCTCCTTCGCGTATAATGATAGATGTATCAATATGTCTATCAGACGTGAAGGAGCGTATTTTATATGAAACTTGGTATCGTCGGCCTGCCCAACGTCGGCAAGTCCACTCTGTTCAATGCCATCACCTCCACCAAGAACGCGGAGGCCGCAAACTATCCCTTCTGCACCATCGAGCCGAACAGCGGCATCGTAGCCGTGCCCGACAAGCGGCTGGACAAGCTGGCTGAGATCTGGCAGACCAACAAGAAGACCCCCGCCATTGTGGAGTTCGTGGACATCGCGGGCCTCGTGAAGGGCGCAAGTCAGGGCGCAGGCCTCGGCAACAAATTCCTCGGCCACATCCGCGAGTGCGACGCCATCGTCCATGTGGTGCGTTGCTTTGACGACGACAACATCATCCATGTCGTGGAGGATGTGACCAAGGCCGAGGCCGTGGACCCCATCTCTGACATCGACGCCATCGACTATGAGCTGATCCTCTCTGACCTCGAGGTCGTCCAGAACCGCGCAGGCCGGATGGCCAAGGCTGCAAAGAGCGGCAACAACAAGGGGGCCGCCGCCGAGGCTGCATGGCTGCAGCAGCTTGCTGCTCATCTGGAAAGCGGCAAGCCCGCCCGCAGCTTCGACTTCGACGAGAGCGACGCCGAGCAGCAGGCCGTGCTCCACGAGATGGGCCTGCTGAGCAGCAAGCCCGTCCTCTACGCCTGCAACGTGGGCGAGGACGACCTGATGGAGGGCATCGAAAACAACAAGTACGTCCCGCTGGTGGCTGCACGCGCCAAGGAAGAGGGTGCACGTTACATCCCCATCTGCGCCAAGACCGAGGAGGACATCGCCGACTACACCCCCGAGGAGAAAAAAGCCTTCCTCGCCGAGATGGGCATCGAGGCCAGCGGCCTCGACAACCTCATCACCGCCAGCTACGACCTGCTGGGCCTCATCTCCTTCCTGACCGACGGCAAGAAGGAGTGCCGCGCATGGACCATCCGCAAGGGCACCAAGGCCCCGCAGGCTGCCGGTAAGATCCACAGCGATTTCGAGCGCGGTTTCATCCGTGCCAGCGTCATCGGCTACAGCGACCTCGAGGCCAACAACTTCGACTATGCTGCCGTCAAGGCCAAGGGTCTGCAGCGCACCGAGGGCAAGGAATATGTCGTCAAGGACGGCGATGTCATCGAGTTCCTGTTCAACGTCTGATTTTTGCTGTTGCAGCAGGGCTGAGTTTCCTTTAAGTGGGATTTCGCGCTGGTGGCGCGGGGGTCAGAGCGCTGTTGCAGCAGGGCCGGGTTTTCTTTAAGTAGGTTCGCGCGCTGGTGGCGCGGGGGATGTTTTTTCTTTCGGTCAAGTGGCTTGCGCTCCGCGCGGGCCAGAGGCAGGGAGGGGTGTTTCGACTCCCCCCTCCCTACCTCTGGACTCCACTCTCCCCGCAACGAGTTAAGGGCTGCTCGCCCTTAACGATTCCAATGTGGAAGTCGAAGCCCAAAAATGCTAGCCGCTGCGCTAAACGCATTTTTTTGTGCTTCTCCCATTTACGACTCCGCCGAGGATTTCACCTTTCTGCTGGACGTTACCGTCAGCAGAGAGGTAACACCCGCTGCGAAGCAGCAAGTCGGAGAAACGAGAAAAAAGCGTTTAGCGCAGCGGCTAACTTTTTTCCGTTTCGACCTCTCCTTCGGGGTCTGAAAGGGGCGAGCAGCCCCTTTCTCGTGCCTCCCGCGCCTCGAAAGTAGCGGGTGCTTTTCTGGTTCTCTTTTGGCACGCAAAAGAGAACTTAGCCCCGCGTAACCGCGCTCTACTCCCGCGCCACAGGCGCGTGAAGCCGCTTCCCCTTTTATTTCTTCGATCTGCCGCCTTGCAGCAGGTGTCAACCACGATTCAAAACAACGAGGTCTGATATGATTTTAGGTATTATGGGCGCCATGCCCGACGAAGTAGACCAGCTCTGTGCCAAGCTGGAAAATGTCACTGTAGAACCCTACGGCGGCGTGGAATATCATAAGGGCACGCTGGCCGGCAAGCAGGTGGTGGTCTGCTGCGCAGGCATGGGCAAGGCCAACGCCGCCGCCACCACGCAGGTGCTCATCACCAAGTTCGGGGCCGAGAAGATCATCTTCTCCGGCATTGCAGGCAACATGACCAGCAAGATCGGCATCGGCGATGTGGTCATCGGCAAGACGGTGCTCTATCACGACGCCCAGCTGGATATGATCTGCCAGAACCCGCCCTTCCTGAAGGAGTACACCGGCGACGCCATTCTCATCGCTGCCGCCGAGAAAGCCTGCGCCGATGCAGGCGTCAAGGCTCTGGTGGGCAAGATCGCCACCGGCGACCTGTTCGTGGGCGACAGCGCCACCAAGGCCGCCATTGAGGCCAAATGCGCCCCCGACTGCGTGGAGATGGAGGGCGCAGCCGTGAGTCAGATCGCCGCCAAGAACGGCGTCCCCTGCGTCATCCTCCGCGCCATGAGCGACAACGCTGACGAGGACGGCCACGAAGTGCTGGTCGTCAAGAAATTCAGCATCGGCGAGTATGTCGCTACCGCGACCAAAATCGTCGCCGCAATGGTCGAGTCCCTCTAACTGCACCTGCAAAAAGCTCCTGCCGCATTGTCCGGCAGGAGCTTTTTCTATCGCTGCATCAGAAGTTTCAGCAAAACCTCAAAGATACTGTTCCAGCTTCAGCCGGTTGTCCTCCTCAAAATCCTGCAGCTTCTGCATCAGCCGCTTCGACCCGGGCGCGGCGTCGGGATAGTCCTTCTGGGATTTGATGCAGTCCATGACCCCCATACTGCTGCCCTGCGTGAGCATCTCTGCGAGGTTGCGGGTGGATTTGTCGGTAATGGTCTTCATGCCGATGCTCACCTTGGTGTTGAGCTTCGCCATGGCGCTCTGGCCCTGTGCCGAGCCGCCGCAGGCGTCGATGGCCGCGTGGGCCTCCTGATTGAGCTGGCGGTAGATGTTGCGCTGGCGCAGAAGCTCCGCCTTGAACTGCTCAT
>CALLSU010000064.1:0-22612 GCA_938011935.1 uncultured Collinsella sp. | reverse complement strand
TTCACCCCAATCGGAGATCGGAGCGTTGCCCGCAGGCGGATTCCGCGGCAGTCAAGATTTCACCTCACAGGCCGCGGCGGGAGACATCCTACCCATCCCATGGTTTGGAACAGTGTCGATCTAACGGGCAATCAAACCTCTAGCGCTCTTTGAATTGAGCCAGCATCTGCCCGAAGGTGCTGAGCTCGAATGGCTCATAAATGAGCGAATCGCCGTCCGCGGTCCTGTAGAGTCCGCAGGGGAGGTAACGCCCGTCGGGGAGGACGTAAAGGTTGGCTTCTTCCTTCAGTCCTGCTGGAAATAGCGGAATCCCGTTTTCGTCCACTTGGAACTCGTCTATATTCGCGATCTCTCTTTCCATGATGCCCCCTGGTCAGTTTCTATCGTAAGTGCGCCCTAAAACATACACTGCTCAATCAGCTCTTTTCCGCGTAGAGTGTCGATCCACTCCTGTGGGATGGCTTTGAGACCGTAGGCCGTGCCGGCGAGGGCGCCGGCGACGGCTGCGGTGGTGTCGGTGTCGTCGCCCAGATTGACGGCGGCAAGCACGCAATCTTCGTAGCTGTTAGTGTTGACGAAGCACCAGGTGGCTGCCTTAAGCGTGTCGCGCACGAAGCCACCTGACCTGATTTCCTGCTCGGGCACGCCTTTCAGATGGAGTGCCCACGAGGGGAGCGCGCCGTTCATCACGCTCCTCATCAGCTCGACAAATATGACGCATGCATCGGTCGATGTTCTGTGGGAGTGCGTAATCGCGGAGACCTCGCAGATCTCGTCCTCAGTCGCGTCGACAAACGCTAGGGGCGCGATGCGCATGAGCGAACCGTTGCCGTTGTCGCGCTCGCCGGAGCCTCCTTTGCCGGTATGCAAGGCGCGGGCGGTCGTGCCGCCGTAATCGAAAACGCCGTCGATCGCATACTCGCCACGGGCAATCCAGCTTACGAACTTGTCGCGCATGTCTGCGGTGTCGATATGCCCGAGCTCCCTAATCGAGTCGCAAGTAGCAAGCGTCATAGATGTGTCGTCGCTCCAGGTGCCGGCGGGTTGCCCATGCGTGCCGTAGCCGATCATGTCGGTGCATTCGAACGTGCCGCGGGGCCTGAACTCGTAGGGAACGCCCAGCGCGTCGCCGACGGCGAGCCCATAGATGCAGTCGCATAGCGCTGGTTTCGGTCTGTCTGTCATGGAGCGCTCCTCTTATGTCGGGGGATATGAAACGCCGTCGGGGGTATCGGTCGCAACGTGCTGCTACCCTTGCGCTTCGCCATTAGTCGCTTCGTTGATGGCGCGGTACTCGGCACTCAGCTCGCGCGCCAGCTCTTCCTTGCTTGGAAGATACGGCAGGTATTTGGCGGCAAACACTTGGTCGTTGTCTTCGGGCAGCATGTACTCGACGATCGAGTCGCTTTTGTCCGCGCAGAGCACGATGCCTATGGGCGGATTGTCGCCTTCGTTCATGAGCTCGCGCGTGTAGTAGTTCACATACATTTGCATCTGGCCCAGGTCCTGATGCGTAAGGTCATCGGTCTTAAGGTCGATGAGCACGAAGCAGCGCATCAGATAGTTGTAAAACACAAGGTCAATATAGAAATGGCGCCCATCAAAGGTGATGCGCTTTTGGCGCGCCTCGAAAGCGAAGCCACGGCCAAGCTCCAGCAGGAACTTCTGAAGATGCGTGATGAGCGCCTGCTCTAGATCGCTCTCGCGAAACGCAGTATCGTCCGAGAAACCTAAAAACTCCAGTACATATGGGTCGCGGATGATATCCTCGGGGCGACGAGCCGGGGCGCTCTTTTGGATTTCCTGGGTGACGGCCTCCTTGTCCTTGCTGGCAAGTAGGCGCTCGCGGAACATGGTGTTGATCTGGCGCTCGAGCTGACGCGTGCTCCAACGAGAATCGGCGCATTCGTTCATGTACCAGGCGCGAGCATCGGGGTCGGGAATGCGCATCAACCTGCGGTAATGAGTCCAGCTCAATTCGCTACGCAGTGCGTCGCGAATTGGAAACGCAAGAAAGAACTGACGCATATTGCGAAGGTTTGCGATGCCAAAGCCTTTTCCGAAATCCGCGGTAAGCCTTCTGGAGAGGCCTGCAATCAATGCCTCTCCATATGCTGCGCGCTCCTCTCCACCCTGCCCATCAACAATGCTCTTTCCGATCTCCCAATACGCCTCAACCATCGCAAAGTTAACGGCGGTATAGGCCTTGTCGCGAGCGGCGTTGAGAATCGAGGAAACCTGCTTGTAAAAAACTTCTGGCACGATTGCCGATTCTCCACGGTTTACCAGTTCGCCCATCACTGTCGCCCCACTTTCCTCTTGTGGAATGCATCTTTATCGCATTTAGTTTAAAGCCTCGCGCGGACACGAATTGCTGTGCTGTCTGGCACCTTCGCATGGAAGCCTTGCGGTGACTAAAATGTGGCCATAGAGGCAGTTTTAACGAAACTCATGGGGGTGACACGCATGGACACCAACACTTTGCTACTCCTTCATGTCAAAAATAGGGGCGCAGAACGGTATTCTGCGCCCCTGATTGAGCCGATGCGTCTGAAAAGCCGGCTTGCCTATTCGCTAGCGCCTTCGCTGTCTTCGCGGTCGTTGGCAAGCATTGCCGCGCCGGCGACCGTTGTCGCCACGGCGGCGGCAGCGAGCCCGGCGGCAATGCCAGAGCCGTCGCCCGTGCCGGCGAGTTTTCCGCCCGAGTTCTTGCCCTGGTCGCCCTTACCGTTCTTGTCGGCGCTGCCTGCGTTGGAACCCGTGCCACCGCCGGTGCCAGCGCCGGTACCGCCCGCACTGCCCGAGGCCGCTACGGTAAAGCTTGCGGCTCCGTCGGTGGCAAGCGTGTAGTTTTGCGCCGCGTCGCCCAACAGGCATTTCGCACGCACCCAATACGTCCCCGCGGCAAATGCCTCACCCTCGGCCATTGTCGTGCCCGGAGCGCCGTCCGCGTCGTGCACAAACTCGAGCTGGGCCGTGCAGGCATCGGTTTCGAGCTTGCCCTCGAGTGATGCCCCAATCTTGGCGCGCACGTCTTCGCCGGCCTTAAGGCCTTCGAGTCCCTCAAAATGGGGCGTCAGCGCACGTGGATCGATATCGATGGGCACAGGGCCCTGCAGCCCCGTAACAGTCTCGTTGCCCAGGGCGTCGACATCCACATATTCGATGGCAAACGCATGTCCCGAGGCTGCTACGTTGAGTACGTTGCTGCTGTCGACAAGGCGGAAATGGCCCTCGCCAACGGTCTTGCCATCTTGGAGAGAGGCATCGCTCAGCGAGTCGCCGTACGTCATGCGCATGCGGGTCGGGAGATAGCACGAAACGGTTTGCTTGTGCTGCGCATCGTTGTAATTGCGCTGGTAGATGCTCCGGGCCAGTGCCGCATCAACAAAGTCGGATGCGATGATGCCAATGTGCTTGCGGCAGTCCGCCTTTGTGCTCTCAACTCCGGTATTGTTTATATACGAGCTCTTGTACAGGTGCTCGTTGACCACTCGCGCTGCGGTAAAAGGGTTGTTTTGCGTGCAGCTAGTGTAGTTGATAAACCAGCAGCGCTCCGTTGCCTGCACCGTTGTCCCGTCCGCGGCAGTGATATCTACGGTGCTGCGCTCGAACTCGGACGCTGCCTTCAGGGCCATATCGACCCAGTCGATCTTACTGGATCCCGTGCAGTTGTAATGGTCTTGGGCATATACCGCTGTGCTATAGGGCTCTTTGTCGCCCGTATTGCCCGCAGCCTCAAAGCCTTGCTCGTATTTCACGAGGCACATGGACTTTCCGGAATGCGCCTTGATCTTGTCGTCCCATTCAGTGAGGTCGAGGCCCCACGTGTGGCCGTCTACGCTGTCGCCGGCGAGTTTAAATCGACGCAGCAGGACG
The DNA here is from genome assembly GCA_938011935.1 of uncultured Collinsella sp. Lineage (GTDB taxonomy): Bacteria > Actinomycetota > Coriobacteriia > Coriobacteriales > Coriobacteriaceae > Collinsella. The sequence goes on along the minus strand of CALLSU010000064.1, from coordinate 18,733 downwards.
ATCTTTCCGCGCACCTCGTTCAGTGTGGGGACATGGCTCGACGTATAGAACAGATCGGAGTTATTGCCCATAACATTGGCGAAAGCCGTCGTAACGCTTTCGTCGGTAGCCTCGTCGTTGCCTCGTGACACCAGCATGATGAGCGCTTCTGACGGGTGTTCATTCAAAAATGTTTTGAAGTAACCGATGACATCGGAGAGATGTATAAAGCCCCCGTCTTTTTTGAACAGGTAGCACATTCCATGGTCGATGCCGGGGTCGCCGTTCTTGTCGTTCTTTCCAAGTCGGATATCAAAATAGCGAATGCCTTCGAGCAGCTGCGTGGGGATGTAATCCTGCTGGCACTTTGCAAGCGAGGTTTGGGGCTCGGCGTCGTTGTGAACGCTGCAGGTGCTCGAATCGTGAGTTCCCGGGATGCTCAGCTCGTCGAGGTACTTGCTGCCATCGACGTGGCTCATCCAACATGGTCCGTCGACGTAGCTGCTATACGCGGTCCAGTCGATACTTCTAACCGTGGTATTGATCTCGCCCATGTCGTAACCGACAAGTTCGAGCTCCCACGGAATGCTCTTCCTCTTGTGGCAGATCTTGTTGCTGTCTTGGTCTTTTCCGTCCTTTTCTATGGCCAGGTAATTAATGTCTTTTTTCTCGTTTGTGCGATCTCGGATGATGTAGGTTCCGTTTTGCTGGCGATCGAACGCAAAAGAGCGGCTGGGCTTGTCGTCATGTTCGCCACTCCATACGTGGATGACCTTTCCATCTTTGTCCGAGTCGCCATCGACCGACCAAATGCTGTAGCCCGTCTTCTTGTGCTCTTCGAAATTGAGCAGGGTGCGGATGGCATACCAATTTGTATTATCTGTATCGGTCTCTACGTGCTCAAGGATGAGCTTGCTGGACGTGCCGTCATTAAACAGGTGGCAGACGTTGCCGATGACGTTGCCGTCTTCGTTGACGCTCGCGGTGCGAAAATAGCCCGCGGGGCGAAGGCGAATGACGAACTTGTCGAGGGTGGCCGCCGGTGTGGGCGTGTCTTCTGCAAATGCCGCGCGCATGGGAAGGCCCAATCCCGCGGTTTCGGGCAGGCTTGCAAGTGGCGACAACGCCGCGAGTCCAAGGCCCAGCGTAAACGCTCGGCGACTGATGGCATGATGTTCGGTCATAACTCCTCCATTCGCAGGGTGCGGCTATGCACTCATTTTGGTAACTATACCGTCCAGATGTCTAAACGTGTTGGCTTAATTGTCTGCGCGGCGCTATAAATCGGCGGGCGGATGTGTTTGGGTGCTTGCCGTTTTCGTACCGTTGCCACATTTGGGGTGGTTCCGGCGTCCGGCATCCTCGCGTTTGTCGGCTGCCGGCATAAGAGAGGGAGGGTCGGTTTACCGGCCCTCCCTTAGTACGAAACGCTGGGGCACCGCCGCTTGTTGGCGCTGCGCTCGTGTTTTTCGTTGCGCTCGCGAGTCGCTTAGCGCTTGATCTCGATATCGTCGAGCTTGACGTCCATGGCTTCGGTCTTGGCCTTGGCGATGTCGTCGGCAAATTCCAGAGACTTCATCATGGTCTCGACGGCGTCCTTGTGCTCTTCGACGTTGTCGATGCTCACGTAGACGCTGCCGCCGCCTGCTTCGGTGAAGTACTCAGTCGTCACGCCGCCCGAGTGTGTATAGGAAGCGTTGCGCCAAGTCTTGCCGTTGTACTTGACGGGGTCATTCTCGGTCCACTCAAAGCTGGCCTTCCATTTGGCCTCGTAGTCGAACAGCTCGTCGGCGTTCTTGTCAGAGTCGAAGACGGGGATGAAGCGATCGCTGGCGTGCTCGCTCTCGGTGAACTTAAACTGGGCCCTGTCGGCCGTGTCGCCTGCGACGTCGGTGATCTCGACGCCCTCGGGGACCTCGACCTTAAACCAAATGAAGTCGGTCCTCATATCCACGGCTGGCTTTTCCGCGCCGCCGTCACCGCCACTGCCGGTAGCGCCGCCGCTGCCACCGCAGCCCACCAGGGCAACCGCGGCAAAGAGGCTGATGCAGAGGGTGAGAATCGCAAAGGCCTTCTTTTTCATGGTCGTGTCCTCCTCGATCTGTAACCGCCCATGGATTACCTGCCTTTACTGTACGCGCGAGCGGCTCGTTCGGGTGGGCCATGTGTCCCATTCTGGGGGCCGGATTTGCGCCGTTAAGTGGCAATATGTCCGGGCTCAAAAGAGGGGAGGACCGGTGCTGCCGGCTCTCCCCGGGGTGAGGTGCCCGTTGTTTTAATGGGGCGCGTGTACGCGGGGGCGTTGCCCCAACAGGTTTCTTGTTTATAGATATGCCCCAGTTTGTGACGTTCGGGAGTCTCGAAAGGTGGGCCATGTGTCCCATGTTTGCGGCGCTGACGCCTATCGTTCGTCATAGAAATCCGCGATGGCCAGGTGTGCTGACGCTCATGTGCTTATGGGCTAGACTTAGCATCATTACGTGTTTGATGCGGTTGGCCGGCGGTTGCCGCCCGACCGATCTATATGACTTGAAGGTGCATGCGTATGAGCCAAGAGATGATGGACAAGACCTGCCGTGGGTTTGCCGAGGCGCTTGCCGCTCGCGAGCCGGTTCCCGGCGGCGGTAGTGCGAGCGCCTTTGTGGGCGCGCTTGGCGCCTCGCTTTGCGGGATGGTCGCGCGCTACGGGGCAACTAATCCCGCACTTGCCGATCGCGCAGACGATCTGACGCGTGCATTTGCCCAGGCAGACGAGTTGGCGCAGGAGCTAGTGGGCCTGGTTGCCGAGGACGTTCGTGCGTACGGCCAGGTGTCTGCGGCATACGGTATTCCGCGTGAGGACCCGGCTCGACCCGCGGCGATTCAGGACGCGTTGCGCGTGGCGGCTATGCCTCCGTATCGGATCATGGATGCCTGCGGCCGCGCGCTGGCGCTGCTTGAGGACATGGCCGATAAGGGCTCGCGCCAGCTGCTGTCCGACGTGGCGTGCGGCGCCGTGTTCTGCCGCGCCGCCATGCAGGGTGCGAGCCTGACGCTCTTTGCCAACACCACATCTATGAAAGATCGGGCGCGCGCCGAGGAACTCGAGGCAGCGTGCGACGAGCTGCTAGATACGTGGCTGCCGCGCGCCGATGCGCTGGCGCGCCGTGCTGCCGACGCCGCAAGGAAGAGGGGATAGCCATGGCTGAGCTGCTCAAGGGCGCTCCCGTTGCCCGCGCGTTGACCGAGGAACTTGCCGCTCGTTGCGTCGCCCTGCGCGAACAGGGCGTTGTGCCGACGCTGGCCATCGTTCGTGTGGGCGAGCGCGAGGACGACCTGTCCTACGAGCGTGGCGCCCTCAAGCGCTGCGAGAAGGTTGGCATTGAGACTTGCCGCGTTTTACTTCCTGCCGATGTTTCGCAGGACGAGCTGTTGGCGGCTATTAAGGGCATCAATGCCGACCCCGCTGTTCATGGCTGCCTGATGTTTCGCCCACTGCCCGCTGGGCTTGACGAGGATGCGGTTGCCGCGGCACTCGATCCCGCCAAGGACGTCGACTCCATGACGCCAGCCTCGCTGCTTACCACGCTTTCGGGTCGCGGCGAGGGCTTCGCCCCTTGCACGGCCGAGGCCGTGTTGGCGTTGCTGGACCATTACGGCGCTGAGCTGGATGGGGCCAAGGTCGCGGTTGTCGGTCGGTCGCTGGTGATTGGCCGTCCCGTTGCCGCCATGCTTACGGCTCGCAATGCCACGGTGACGACGTGCCATACGCATACGCGCGACTTGGCTGCTGAGTGCCGTGCGGCTGATATTGTGGTTGCGGCCGTTGGGCGTGCGCGCACGATTGGCGCGGATGCGGTTCGCGAGGGCCAGGTGATCATCGATGTTGGCATTAACTGGGACGAGGCCGCCGGCAAGCTGGTCGGCGATGTCGATTTTGATGCTGCGGAGCCGATTGTTGACGCAATTACTCCCGTGCCGGGTGGCGTGGGCGCTGTAACGACGGCGATTCTCGCCAAGCACGTGATCGAGGCGGCGGAGCGTGCATCGAAATAGGCGTTTTTGACCACAGGGGTTGCCGGGTCGGCTGTTTCGCCCTTTTTTCGCCGAAGCGATACACTGTTGCCGTTTGATTTCTTCGCTCAAGGAGGATGCGCATGCCGTGCACAACGATTTTGGTTGGTAAGAACGCGAGCTACGACGGGTCGACGCTTGTCGCCCGCAACGAGGACTCGTCCAACGGGGTGTTTGAGCCCAAGCGCATGCGCGTAGTGCATCCCGACGAGCAGCCGCGCGTCTACACGAGCGTCCTGAGCCACCTGACCGTTGAGCTGCCCGATAATCCCATGCGTTACACAAGCGTCCCCGACGTTGTCCCGGGTCATGGCATTTGGGCCGAGGCCGGCTTCAACGAGCTTAATGTTGGCATGTCCGCAACCGAGACGCTCACCACCAACGAGCGTGTCCGCGGCGCCGATCCGCTCGTGGACTACGTGCCCGCCAAGGGCAACGAGGGCGAGGACGGCTATGTTCCGGCGCAGCCCGGTGGTTTGGGCGAAGAGGACATGGTGACCCTGGTGCTGCCGTATGCCAAGTCCGCCCGCGACGGCGTGCGTATCCTGGGCGACCTGCTCGAGCGCTGCGGCACCTACGAGAACAACGGCATCGCCTTTAGCGACGTTGACGAGATCTGGTGGCTCGAGACCATCGGCGGCCACCACTGGATCGCCAAGCGCGTGCCCGATGACGCCTATGTGACCATGCCCAACCAGCTGGGTATCGATAGCTTTGACCTGGACGACGCCGAGGGCGCTCAGGTCGACCACATGTGCTCCGCCGACCTGCGCTCCTGGATGGCCGAGTGGCATCTGGACCTGACGTTGGGCGTCGAGGGCGACGGTCCCGCCGCGGTCTTCAACCCGCGCGAGGCCTTTGGCTCGCACAGTGACAGCGACCACGTCTACAACACGCCGCGCGCCTGGTACATGCAACGCTGCCTCAACCCCAGCGATGTGTGGGACGGTCCCGACGCCGACTACACGCCCGAGAGCGACGATATCCCCTGGAGCCGCGTGCCCGAGCGCAAGGTGACCATCGAGGACATCAAGTACGTGCTTTCGAGCCACTACCAGGGCACGGAGTACGACTGCTACGGCAGCAAGGGCACGCCCGCCACGCGCGGCGCCTATCGTCCCATCGGCATCAACCGCAACAGCCAGCTCGCCGTGCTGCAGCTGCGCCCCTATGCTCAGCCGGCGTATCGCGCCGTGCAGTGGATGGCGTTTGGCTCCAACTCGTTTAACGCGCTCGTGCCGCTGTACGCCAATGTCGAGACCATGCCCGAGTACTATGCCGACACGCAGGCTCGCGTGACGTCCGAGAATTTCTATTGGGCAAATCGCCTGATCGGTGCCTTGGCCGATGTTCGCTTCCATGAGTGCGGTCGCGCGGTCGAGGATTATCAGGAGAAGGTCGGCGGCATGGGCCACAAGCAGATTCACGACGTCGACGCCGCCGTGGCCGCGCTGCCCGAGGCCGAGGTGCCTGCCGAGCTCGCCCACGCCAACGAGGCCTTTGCCGAGCTTGTGCGCGTGGAGACCGATGCCCTGTTGGGCAAGGTGCTCTACACCACGAGCTGTGCCATGAAGAACTCCTTCGCGATGAACGATAACGTAAGGTAAAGACAACCTTGCAACGAGCGAGCGGGACAAACGCCGTCAAAGGCTTTGCCCCGCTCGATTTCTATCCCGGCGACAAACGATTTTGTGTCGTTCACCCAATCTTGGGTACAAGAAGGCCAATGTAGTTGTTCATGATTGGAGCCAACCATGGTTATGAAATTCGATCAGCTTGTTAACGGTGCCATCAACGTGGGCTTCGGTGCCGCCGCCGTTGCCGTCGAGGGCGGCAAGAAGGTCCTTGACGACCTCGGTACCAAGGGCGAGCAGGTCCGCAAGGACGCCGGCACCCCCGATATCGCTCGCAGCGTGTCCGACATGTTCGAGCAGGCGGGTGGCACCATCTCCGACCTCACCGAGCGCCTGGGCATGCAGGGCGAAACTGCGGCGCAGCGCGTGCTCGACGAGCTCATCCTGGCCCGCGTCCGCGTTATGACCGCCCCCGAGCGCACGGCCTTTTTGGCCCATGTGCGCGACATCGTCGATTCGGTTGAGGACAACGTGACTTCGGTACCCGTCGAGTCCGTTGAGCCCGACGATGCAGAGGACACCGAAGAGGCCGAGTAGCAGCGCAGATGGCAGATTCCACCACCGATTACAACAATCTAGATCCCTTGGGTGACGAGGCGGCGGTTGTCGACGAGGTCGATGCCGCCGTCTCGGGCGCTCGCAAGAAGCCACGCGCTGTCGATATGGTCCCCGAAGAGCCCGACGCGATGGCGCCGGATGAGGAATACCAGCTCACGCCGGCAGGTCGTCGTGAACGCATCGGTCAGATCGTTCGCCTGATCAAAAAGTACCGCGTATGGGATAACCTCACGCCGGTGCGCCTGCGTCGCCTGCTCGAAGAACTCGGTCCCATGTTCGTCAAGATGGGGCAGATTCTGGCTAACCGGTCCGAGATCTTGCCGCAGCGGTTTTGCGATGAGCTACGTCGCCTGCGCTCCGACGTAGAGCCGGTGCCGTATGAGGTAGTGCTCCGCTGTCTGGAAGAGGAATACGGCCAGCGCCTGGGGCAGATGTTCGACGCGATTGACCCCAACCCGCTCGGAAGTGCGTCGCTCGCGCAGGTGCACCGTGCCCGCCTGGTGACAGGTGAGGACGTGGCCGTTAAGGTGCAGCGCCCCGGCGCGCAACAGGTCATGGCACAGGACATCGACATCATTCGCTCGGTGGTGCGCATCGTTTCCAAGTTCGTCAACACCGACCAGTTTGTGGACCTGCATGGCGTGGTCGAGGAGCTGTGGACCTCGTTTCGCGAGGAGACTAACTTTTTGGCCGAGGCAAAAAACCTCAACGATTTCTATGAGTTCCATAAGAGCGTCCATGGCGTGTCGTGTCCCAAGTCCTACCTGGACCTTTGCACCGAGCACGTGGTGGTCATGGACTACATTGACGGCATCTCGATTGCCGATCCCGAGCGCCTGGTAGCTGAGGGCTATGACCTGGAAAAGATCGGCTCGGCTATCGTCGAGGACTACTCGACGCAGGTGCTCGACGACGGCTTTTTCCATGCCGACCCGCATGCGGGAAACATCATCCTCAAGGACGGCATTGTCTACTTTATCGACCTGGGCATGGTCGGGCGCATGTCGAGCCATGACCGCGGCATCGTCAAGGATATGATCTTTGCCGTGGCCGAGGGCGACGTGCCCAAGCTCAAGGATTCGCTCATGCGCTTTGCCGTGACGCGCGGCGACTCGGCCGAGCTCGACCATTCGGCCTTTTTGTCCGACTTGGACTTTATCGTCGCCGACTTTGCGGGTCTTGATCTTAAGGACCTGGATATCGGCGAGTTTTTGACCTCGCTGCTAAACCTGGCGCGCAAAAATGACGTTGAGCTGCCGAGCGTGGTGACGATGTTCGCCCGTGGCATGGTGACGCTCGAGGGTCTGCTGACCGAGTATATGCCCAACGTCAACATGATCCAGATCATCCAGACGCATATCAAAAATGAGAAAAGCACCTATGCGCGCGTGCGCGACATGGGGCGCGACTTTGCCGCGAGCAGCTATCGCGCGGCAAAAGGCTCGCTCGAGGCGGCCGAGTATCTGGGCTTGGCGTCGCGTATGCTCACGCGCGGCCAGCTTAAGGTAAACACGCAGATCATGAGCAGCGATAAGGCGCTGCGGCAGCTGGGTGGAATTATCGACCGCATGTCGATGGCAATTGTGATTGCCGGCCTGTTTATCGGCTCGTCGGTGGTGTACTACGCGCGCATCGAGCCGGTTGTGTTCGGTATCCCGGTCATTGGCTTTATGGGCTACGTGAGTGCGCTGGTGCTGGCGCTGATGCTGGGCCGCGAGATCTGGCGCAACAGTCACGGCGGCAAGCGGTAACGATTTCCCGGGGTCGGAGGAAACGGGTTATTTTGCTCGGCACCCCATCCGCATCCTTTCCTATCGCAAACCATAGCTTTTACCTTGGGCTTCGCCTGTGTGCGGGGCCCTTTTGCGTGCTACCATACTGACAGTAATAATCGATGGCCTAGATGGTGGTGCGGAGACGCACGAAAGCGCGGTTTTCCTGCGCGTTTGGGAGAATCGGGGTGCAAGTCCCCGGCTGTACCAGTAACCGTAATTCCTCTTGGCCCGGGATGGTCGCGTCGCAGATCGGACGGCGTGCCCGGGCCGGTAAGGTTAAGTCGGATCGCCTCCCATCTTGTACGCGGCCGCGGCGCATGCCGCCGGTACGCGTTGGGCTCTGGAGGGAAGGGGGACCCCGATGGGGGTACTCAAGCGCAATGTGCGCGATGATGTGGGGCAGCCGCTGGGCAATGCTCCAAGTACAGACAGTAGGAGACAAATGGATATGTTTGAGGACGAGTGCCAGCGCGCCTCGTGGCGTCCGTATGGAGCGATTGCCCGCAGCGTAGCCAAGCGCGGTCTGGTGGCGTTCCTGGCCTTTGCCATGGCTTTTGGCACCACGCCGGCGCAACTTTGGGCCGAAGGCGCCGAGGGCATTGCCGAGGCTGTCGCTTCGCGGGATGCGGAGCCGACGGGGGAAGATGGTTCCACGGCGACCGGTGCTGACCAGGCGACGACCGAGGACGAGAAGCCTGCAAAGGGCGCGGATACGAGTGATTCTGCCGCTTCTGCTGGCGCGCAGGAGAGCGGGTCGCAGGACGTTTCGCAGCCCGCTGCAAAAGTGGAGGCTGCCGCTGAGGCAAGTGCCAAAGCCGAGTCCGCTGTGCCGAGCGATGATGACGAGTCAGATATCGCTACCGCAGCAAACGTGACGGTCGACTCCGTCAGCCTGTTGAATGCCAAGAACCAGGACATCGTCGATGGGTCTGCGTCCCATACTGCTCTCAAGGTTGGCGAGACAATCAAGGTCGGTGCCTACTGCGAGGACGACTGGGGCGACGACGAGGAGATTCTCGATTCCGAGTACGCGCAGCTCAAGTATCAGTGGTACGTGGGCGAGAAGCAGAGCTCGGCTCCTACCGCCTCGGGCTACACGCCTATCGACGGCGCAACGTCGCGCGAGTTCAAGCTCACGGCCGCTCAGGCGGGCAAGTTTGTTGCCTGCAAGGTGATCTATGGCTCGGGCAAATGGGACTATAAGTTCACCGCAAGCACGAAGCTGGCTATTGCTGAGGGTGAGGATTCCACCACGCCTGCGACCCCTGATGCAAAGACGCTCGCCGCTGCCAAGCAGAAGCTCTCCACTTGGAAGCCGAGCCCGGTCTATGGCACCGACACCAATATCGTCGACATGCTCTCGGCCAAGCTCAAGGCGCTCGGCTACGCGAACGTGAAGCCGGCTCTCAAGTCTGTGACCTTCGGTGCGACCGACCCGGCTCAGCAGGGCGGCATCACTCCGGACGGAACCATCACGTACTTCTTCCTGTCCAATGCGGAGAAGACCGCATCCGCGGATTGGTCGGTGCTGCGCCAGTTCAAACCTACCTATACGCTGGCGCTCGGCAGCGAAACCGTTGAATTCACTCCCGAGTTCAATTCGACGCTCGTATGGGATCAAGCCAGGGTCGAGACGTACCTGAACGAACAGCTCAACGCCGCGACTCTTACCGCCTCGCTCAAGGCGGGCGTTGCGCCTTCGACCGCTAAGAATGAGGAGCTTCCCAGCACGCTCTACGTGGGAGGCAAGAAGGTAGCCGACCTCACCTGGACGTCGAGTGATTCGTCTGCGGCCAAGCTGACTTCGAGCTACGATTCCAATTACAACACGGTCTACAAGGTCGCCTACACTCATGGCAATGGCGACAAAAACGTGACGTTTACCGTGCAGGCAACACTATTTGTCTCTGGTTACGGTAACTCTCCCTCGACTGCAATTACGCGCGGCTACCCGGTCAAAGTAGCCTCCAAGTCCGCCGAGGACATCGCTGCCGAGAAGGCCGAGCTCGAAGCCTCGCTGGCTAAGATTGACGGTCTGGTGAAGGATTACGCCGACTCGAGCAAGGCAGTCGACCTCACGACGGTGGAGGGCGACTTCATCTTGCCTACGACGCGCAAGATCGGTGCTGGCTCGGCGAAGCTTTCCTATGCGACCAACGATGATTCCGTAGCAAAGATAAACGGTTACCGCGTTATCGTCACTCGCGACATCGCCGGCGGCTCCAACACCGCCACCATCACGGCAACGCTCACGCGCGACGGCATCACTGTCACGCGCGACATCACCGTGACGGTCAAGCCCATCGACGAGTCCGAGATCGACGCTGCCGTAGCACAGATGCAGGCTGTCAAGGACGCCTACGCCACTTCAATCTTGGGCACCAACACTTCCGCTCATGCGGTGAGTGCGAATCTCAGCCCCTGGAGCTCTGCCACGGTTGCCGAGGACGGTACCATTTCGTATTCCAAGAAGTACGAGACGGGTCAGATCCATGCCGACGACCTGCCTGGCTACGATTCCAACGCAGGCACCAACTGGCGCACCTACCGCTCGAGCGACACCTCCGTCATCGCCGACGAGACACTGCGTGTGACCCAGCCCGAGGCAGACACGCTCGTTACGGTGGAGAGTTCGCTCACCTACGAGAAGTACGCAGCGCTCGCCAAGGCCCATCCGGATAACGCCAAGCTTCAGAGCCTGGTTAATCAGCCTGTCACGGCTACGTTCCGCGTGGTGGGCACGACCGACCACACCGATCCCAAGATCTCGGTCAACTTCAAGCTCGTGGGCGCTGACGCCGACGGAAACGACGAGGTCTGGTTCGACGGCGCGCAGAGCATGGCCTACGGCTCTACGGCAGATGTGCTCATCGAGCAGGTTCTCAAGGACCAGGGCCTTGCCCACACCTCGAGCACCACCGAGTACGGCTACTACCTCTCCGACATCACCTCGGCCGACGGCCGCACGCTTGGCTGGGACGCTGACACGGGCAAGTACTGGCAGCTCTTTGTGGGCGGCAAGGCCTCTGAGGTCGGCGCGGGCTCCATCGCGCTGGCCCCCGGCGACTCCATCGTTCTCTACTACTCAGCCTTCGGTGCGAGCCTCGACGAGATCGGCAAGGCAACCGTCAAGGCCTCGGTGAGCTTCATCGGCCCGGACGCGGCCGGCAACAACTCCGTGTGGTCCTCCTCCGCCGATGTCAAGATGACGAGCGGCGCCACGGCGGCAGACCTTACCGAGCAGGAGCTCAAGGCGTCTGGCCTGACGTATGTCCTCAAGACCCCTGCCACGGACGGTTACTTCTACCTGTCGAGCATTACGCGCGACGACAAGGAGTACGGCTGGGACCAGTCGACCGGTAGGTACTGGCAGCTCTACGTCAACGGCAGCTATTCCAACGTGGGAGCCGACGGCGTCGCCCTCAAGCCCGGCGACAAGATCCAGTGGGTCTACGCCGCGGATACCGAGAAGCCCCTTGACGGCCTGATCGTCAACCCGTTTGCCTCGCGTCCGGACTGGACTGCCAGCTGGAACGGCTTTGGCAACGCGGGTGGCACGACGCTCGAGAATACGCTGACGCCCACCGAGTCCGCCTCGGAGCTGTGGAAGGTCAATCTGGCCACCGCCGCCGACAAGTGGGTTTCGCTTGGCGATCCCATCATTGCGGGCGGCTACGTCTTTGTCACTACGAATTCGGAGCTCGTAAAGATCGACGGTGCGGGCAGGGTCGTCGCCCGCGTTTCCAAGGGCGGTACCACTTCGTACTTCTCTCGTCCTGTGTATGCGGACGGTCTGATCATCTCGGCGAACGACGATGGCTCTGTGTGCGCTTTCTCGGCCGAGACGCTCGAGTGCGTATGGAAGACCCCTGCGCTCGAGGCTCCTGCCGCAGGCGGGCGCTACCAGGCGAATTCGACGATGACGGTGGCAAACGGCTGCGTTTATGCGGAGTTCGTCGCGGGTGCAGGCGCTTCTGGAACCGCGGCTGGTGGAGCCATGGTCTGCATCGATATCGCTACAGGTAAGGTTGTCTGGTCGCAAGTCACCACCAAGACCGGTTCCTCCACTGGCGAGGGTTATTACTGGGCTGGCGCTGCTGCTTCTGGTTCTGATCTTGTCATCGGAGACGAGAGCGGTTGCGTGAAGCTTATCGATGGCAAATCCGGCAAGGTCAAGTCTTCCGTGAGCCTGTCCGGAAATCCTGTTCGCGCAACAATCGTCTCTGCTGGTACCGAGGACGGAAATCCGGCCTTCTTGGCTGTTGGGCGTCAGCCGGCAACGCTCTATAAGATTGTGCGTGAGGGCGACACGCTTCGTATTGCCAGCTCTTGCGCATTTGCGAACACTTCGACTTCGACGCCGGCCGTGGCAAACGGCAAGGCCTATATCGGCGGAATCGACGCTTCGAACAATGGCCAGTTCACTGTTATCGACCTTGCGTCTATGACGGTCGAGAAGACTCTCGATATGGGCAAAAAGGCCGAGGTCAAAGCCTCTCCGATTGCATCTGTGCAGGGCAGCGATGTCTACGTGTACTTTACCTGCAACAAGACTCCGGGCGCTGTCTACTGCTTTAACCAGTCAACTGGCGAGGCTGTGGAGATCTATACGCCGTCTGGCTCCAATGCGAACTATTGCACCGCAAGCGTGATCGCCGATGTCCAGGGCAACCTTTACTACACCAACGATTCCGGTACGCTATTTGCTCTCAAGGCTGCTCCGGGTTATACGGTGGCCTTCGATACGCGCGGTGGCAGCACGGTTCCCAGCGCTAAGACCGCACAAAACAAGACCATGGTTGCCCCTGCGAACCCCGAGCGCTCCGGTTATACCTTTGCAGGCTGGTATAAGGATGCCGATTGTACTCAGGCTTGGGATTTCTCCAAAGACGTCGTGACGGCCGATATGACGCTCTACGCCAAGTGGACCAAGAATGCCGTTAACCCTGGCGGTAACGGTGGCTCTGGCTCCAATGGCGGCTCGGGTAATGCCGGTGCTGGTTCTGGCTCCGGTAACGGCACAAACGGCCAGCAGACTGGCGGCGCTGTTGCTCCGGGTCAAAAGCCGATGTCCACCACGACCAAGACCGAGACCAAGGACGGCAAGGATTCCAAGAAGGATTCCGGCAAGGGCGACAAGAAGGACGGCAAGAAGTCTGACAAGAAGTCCGGCAAGTCCAGCTCCAAGTCCGACACGGGCTCGTCTGCTGAGGCCACTGCCAAGAAGTCCGCTGAGGCTCCTGCGCAGCAGTCTGGCTTCAATCCGCTTGCCATCGCTGGTGTTGCGGCCGGCGTGATCGGGCTTGCGGTCATCGGCGTGTTCGTGTTTGCCAAGCGTCGGTAGGTGAGGGCTGTGTCCAATAAGCCACAGGACGCCGACTCCAAGCAACCCGACTCGTCGTTCATTCAGCTCGACGATGCAAAGCAAAAGGGCGCCGCTTCGGCGGCGTCCGCCCCTCGGCGCAAGGCGCTCGTTGGCGCTCTGACGGCTGTTTGTATTGCACTCATCATCGTCTCGTTGGGTTTTGTCCATCCCTCTACCAGCGGTGCATGGTCCATCGACTGGATTGCGCGGGCTGTGACAGGGGAGAGCGTCGTTGCCAAGGATGCGTCGGTTTCCGGCTCGACTACCGTTTCGGGCAAGGTTGCGTCCAATGACTCCAAATCTTCGGACAATGCGAAGGACGGGTCGAAGGACTCAAAAAAGGATTCGAAGGAGAAGAAGTCCGAAGGCAAGGGCGGCAAGAAGTCCAACAACACGTCTGCCGGACAGGGCTCCGAATCCGCTGGTGGATCGAGTTCTTCTGACGGCTCTTCTTCGGGCGGTGGCTCGGTGTCTGGCGGTGGGTCTGCATCCAACAGTGGCGGCGCCTCTGCGGGCAATCAGGACGGCTCGCAGCAGTCTGCCTACGTTACGGTGACGGTTTCGGTCACATCGAGCGCCGTAGGCAATCCTGTGTCTTCTGGCGGTACCTTCACCTTTAACGAGGGCGCTACTGTCTACGATGCCCTGTGCGCCCTGGGCCTTTCCGTGAATGCGCACGGCTCGTCGTATGGCACGTATGTCGCCGCTATTGGCGGTTTGGCCGAGAAGGAGCACGGCGGCACGAGTGGCTGGATGTACTCCGTCAACGGTACAACGCCCATGACGGCCTGCAGTAACTACGTTCTCTCCAATGGTGACAACGTGGTCTGGTATTACGTAACGGGCTAAATGCCTCGACATAACACGCCAAGCGGGCGGTTCGGACAAACATCCGAGCCGCCCGTTTTTCATGCGTAGAGGACTGGGTCGCCGAGTCTCTCGGCAAAAAAACCGGTTGGAACGAGAATTCCAACCGGTTATATCTTCAAGCTAATGTCGAGCAAACTACGACTGTGCGCCCTCGAGGAAGAAGCGGCGGCTAAAGTAGTTGTACCAGGTGACCAGGAACGTGGCGATGGCCTTCATGGCCTGGTAGCCGATGCTCAAAAACGTGACGCCCACAAACATGTACAGGTCGTTGAGACCCAAACCAATCACCGACAGGATGGTGAAGATCGTGAACTCGCGCTTGCGGCTCATTCCCTCGCGGTGGTCGAACACGTACTTCATGCTGAGCCAGTAGTTGACCACGACGGACGTGATAAACGAGACCGTGGTGCTCAACAAAAAGTCGAGGTGGAACAGCTCGACGAGCGCAATGAGCATGCCCCAGTCGATGCCAAAGGAGATAAGACCTACGACAGCGAACTTGAGGAATTGCTTGGTATGAGGTTGTGCCAGTGCCTTGCGCACGTAATCACATCCAATGCGTTGATGAATCGAGCAACGAGATACTTTAGAGCTTTTGCATGGGAAACGTAAGGTCTTTGGCAAGAACTATACGAACTCGCCAAATATTCAAGAGGTAATCCGCAAACGTTGCAAATCTTCCCGTAAACGAGCAAGGCTCACGAACAACACAGCGCTCGACGCGCGTCATCCGTGGGTCCCCGTAGTGCAACGAGGAGACCGGGCTACTTGGTCTGCTCGCCCTCCAGGAAAATCTTTCGGGTCACAAAGTTGTAGACCATAACAAGCGCGGTGGCACAAATCTTGGCGATATTGGCCTCGAGCCCCAGGCCGGCGTTGAGGGCCAGCACGATGCCGTCGTTGAGCGCCAGGCCGATCACGGACAGCACGACAAAGATGATGAACTCGCGGCGGCGGCTCATGCCCTCCTTGTGTGCAAACACGTACTTCATGCTCGCGACGTAGTTAAAGACGAGCGAGACGATAAAGCCGCTGGTGTTGGCGATCAGGATATTGAGGCCCAGACCGTAGTGGAGCAGATTCATGATGCCAAAGTCGATGACGGTGGCAATGACGCCGACGACGCCAAACTTCATGATCTGCGCGAGGAGCTTTTGCATGGAACCTGCCTTAAGGTGGCGCCGCAGCGCCGTGGGGATGACAAACTCAGCAAGTTTAGCCAATCCCCGAAGGCGGGGCTAGGCGCGCTCCTCGATAGCACCGTTTCTATATGCATCGAGCAGCTGGCGCAGGTCTTGGATCTGGCTGCGGATCTTGGCTCCGGAATCGGTGTCGCTCACCATGCGGCGACGGTCTGCTTGGTCAAAACGGTTGGTCTCGCTTTCGATGTCCACGTTGCGTGTGAGTGCCTCGGCAACCGTCGTAAAGGCCCGGTGCGACTTGAGACGGCAGCCGCGCGAGCTCGAGATGAGCGTATAGCCGGCGATACCCGTCTTGGGGTGGTAGGCGCGACAGAAACCGCCGTCGATGACCAGCAGCTTACCGTTGGCGCGGATGGGCTGCTCGCCCTTGGTGGTTTTAACGGGCGTGTGGCCGTTGATGATGTGACCGGTCGGTGAACATGCCATGGGCGCGACGCCAAACTCGCGCATGATGTCGTCGCAGACCGAGGGCGACTTGGTAAGTGTAAAGTACGGGTCCATCGGCTCGACCCACGTGCTCTTATCGGCGATATAGGCGCGCTCAAAGGTACGCACCAGGCGTCCGCTGGCGGGTGAGTTAAAGCCAATCCACAGGTACCACATCCAGTCGAGGGCGTCGCGGTCGCCCACGCGCCAGGCACGGCGGGCGATGTGGTCGCAAAAATCGAGATAATCGCGGCCAGCGTGCCAGGTGCCCAGGCAGTTCATGCTGCTAAAGGTGCCGTCTTCGTTGAGCGGCACGCAGCCATGGAACAGCAGGTTGCCGTTGGCGACCTTATACATCGAGCCGTGGGAATAGAGGAAATCGATATGGCGATGCAGGTGATCGGCGGTGACAAACTCGGACACGAGCTTGTCGATGATGTGTTGCTCCTGGGGCGTGGGCGTATAGGGGTCCGCCGGATCGACGGTGGGGAAGTCGTTGGTCGTGAGCGGCCACGCGCTGCCGTCGGCGAGCGTGACCGTGCCGGTGTCGTGATCGATCTTGTCGAGTAACAGACGGTCGGTCATGTCGAACTCGGGATGGCGCTGGATAATCTGGCCCTCGAGCTTAAAGAGCAGCACGTTGATGGCTTTGATCAGCGGGCTGATGCACTCGCCGGCGGTGTAGGTGGCATCGGCGAAGGCGACAAGCTCACGCAGCGAGATGCCGTAGTCGTTCTCCAGGATCTCGTAGTTGTCGTAGCGTAGGTTGTTGCGCAACACCGTGGCGATGCAGGCGGGCTCGCCGGCAGCGGCGCCCATCCACAGCAGGTCGTGGTTGCCCCACTGGATATCCAGCGAATGATAGGTGAGCAGGCGGTCCATAATCTTGGCCGCGCCGCCGCCGCGGTCGAAGATGTCGCCCACCAGGTGCAGGTGGTCGACGGCGAGGCGCTTGATGAGCGAGGCAAGCGACTCGATAAAGTCGTCGGCGCTGGCGGTCTCCAGAATGGACTCCACGATGCGCTCGTGATAGCGCACGCGATAGTTGTTCTCGTCCGGATGCGTGTGCAGCAGCTCGTCGATGATGTAGGCGTAATCGCGTGGGATGGCCTTACGCACCTTGGAGCGCGTATAGCGGCTCGAAAGCGAGCGGGCGACCATGATGAGCTGGTCAAGCATCGTCTTGTACCAGGTGGGTGAGTCCTCGTGCCGGCTGCGGACAAGATCGATCTTCTCGCGCGGATAGTAGATGAGCGTGCACAGCTCGCCCTTTTCGTCAAAGGAGAGCGTGTCGCCAAAAATCTCGTCGACATGCTCGCGCACGACGCCCGAGCAGTTGTTGAGGATGTGCATAAAGGCTTCGTACTCGCCATGCACGTCGCTCATAAAATGCTCGGTGCCCTTTGGCAGGTTGAGAATGGCCGAGAGATTGATGATCTCGGTAAACGCGGATTGCTCGGTGGGGAACTGTCTCGACAGCAGGCGCAGATACTTGAAGTCTTGCGGATTGCGATCGAATGCGACCATGAAGCACCTTCCGATGTGGTTAGTAAAACTGATAAACAGCGTCAAACGTTTATCAGTATGCGCCGCTTTTGTTTCGATTGGGGATGGGAGGTCGAATTGTTGGTCGAACGGTTTGGTAAATCGATTTAGTTGAGGTAGATATGGCGGTTGAATGGAGACGTAGGGTCGTTTTTTGCAGGCGCATACCTCCGGGATCGATAGAGATGATGACGGTAAAGATGTTCACTACCTTTGGTTCAATTTGGTAAATAGTGGACATTTGTACCGTATTCACGCTTGCTGTGAGATAATTTGCGCAGCAATGAGTAAGGAGCCTCATATGAGTGATTTTGTCCTGACCTGTGAATCCGCCGCCGATCGAACCCGTGAGTTCTTTGAATCGCGCAATATCCCTGTCGCGTGTTTTCATTACGAGATCGACGATGTTGTCTATACGGACGATCTGTATCAGGCGATTACGCCGGACGAGTTTTTTGCTCAGATTGCCGCGGGCGCCATGCCCAAGACGTCTCAGGTGAGCGTGGGTGAGTACGAGGAGTTTTGGGAGCCGTTCGTTGCCGAGGGTAAAGACGTGCTGCACCTGGCGTTGTCGTCGGGTATTTCGGGCACGTATGGATCGGCCTGCGTTGCGGCGCAGATGCTCGCGGATCGCTATCCCCAGGGCGGCAAGGTGCGCGTCATCGATTCGCTGGCGGCGTCTTCGGGCTTTGGCCTGCTGGTGGAGTGTGCCGCCGACGTTCGCGATAGCGGCGCTTCGCTCGACGAGACGGCTGCCTGGATCGAGGAGCATAAACTCAACCTGCACCACTGGTTCTTCTCGACCGATTTGTCGAGCTACCTGCGCGGCGGTCGCATTTCGGCCGCGAGTGCGATCATCGGCACGGCGCTCAAGATTTGCCCGCTCATGACGGTCGATTGCGAAGGTGAGCTGGCGCCGCGTGAGAAGATTCGCACCAAGAAGCGCGCGATCTCCGAGATGGCCAAGACCGTGATGGCGCATGTGCAGGACGGCGCGAACTATTCGGGCAAGTGCATCATGTCGCACTCGGCGTGCCACGAGGACGCCGAGGCCGTTGCGGCACTGATAGAGGAACAGGTTCCGCAGCTCAAAGGCAAGATTGAGATCAATAGCATCGGTGCTCTGATTGGCTCGCATACCGGCCCTGGCACGGTGGCCGTCTTCTTTATGGGCGACAAGCGCGTGGATTAATTTGCCCCATCACGTCGCTGCATGATTGCTCAAACGAAAACGGCCCGCCTCACGTTGTGAACTGCCTCCCATTTCTTGGACATGAGAAATGGGAGGCTTTCTTTATGCGCGTTGATTTGAGAGTGAAGCATGAT
>CALLSU010000063.1:0-1236 GCA_938011935.1 uncultured Collinsella sp. | reverse complement strand
CGTTGCTTCTGTCCATATTGGGCCCGCTGCTGGGAGCAGGCGGGATGATGTAGGGAGGAATACATGAACACGATGACCGACATTGCGGGCAAGGCTTGGAGCTGGGCATTTTGCCGGGCAATCCGCGCTCGCCAGCGTGCCAAGGCACTGTTGCGGGAGGAGAACGCGCAGGGCACTACCGAATACGCCATCTTGGTCGGTGTGCTCGTAGTGATCGCGATTATCGCCATCGTCGCGTTTAAGAGCAAAGTCGAAGAACTATGGAACGCGATCAAAGACGGCATCAACAGCCTGTAGGAGGCAGGCGGCCTGTTGGTTCGCCGCTGGTGCTCGTCTGTTTGCTCGTGGCAATAGCGGTGACGCTTTGGGGGCTGGGTGTTGCGCGACAGCAGCGTCCAGGCGCTACTGCCGATTTGGGATCGGGTTCGGCGGCGGTGTCACAAGCGGAAGGCGCGCAAGATTCGAGCGGTCAGAATGCCGCCGTCACGGCTCAGACCTTTTTGCGGGCACTCGACGAGCGGGCCGCCAGCGCGACGGAGCCGTCTGCAGACAACGCGATCGCGGTTCGGCTCGCATGGTCCGAGGACCGGCCGATGACCGAGGCGGCGGCAGACCTGTTGCGCGCCTACCGCGAGGTGCCCACGGCCCAGCTCGCCCTGAGCGGCTATATCGATATTAGGGGCAACGTATGGGGCGCCATCGTGCGCGATGGGCGCGGCTGGGTCGACATGGTGACGGTTGCCGCAGATGCCGGCGATGCCTCGTGCCGCCTGCGTGCCGTGCGTCTGGTTCCGCAAACAACGGAGTCAAAGGAGGGGTCGTGAAATGTATAACGTCCTGCGTGAGGAATCTGCTCAGTCGACCGTCGAATACGCCATCGTCACCGTGGCGCTGTTATCGATTGTGCTGGCGATTGCGGGGCTTTGGCGCGCTGGCACCGATGGGCGCTTGGCGGCACTGGTCGAGCGGGCAGCGTCTCATGGCGTCGCCCCGTCGTCGGTTATCGATGCCGCGACGGGTGCCAAGGACATCGCTCTGTATTGATATCGCGTGCGAGGATCGGGCGCAGTCTACGGTCGAGGCCGCCTTTTTACTGCCGACGTTTTTGACGCTTATCTTGCTCGCGTTGCAGCCGGTGTGCCTGCTCTATACGCGCGCGGTCATGGAGTCTGCCGCCGCCGAGACCGCGCGGCTTATGACCACGACGACGGTGGAGGACGACGATGACCTTAAGGA